>JAIEOS010000042.1 GCA_019750295.1 Bdellovibrionales bacterium
AGGAAAAAACTTGGCTTTCGCACTCCGATGGAAGCATTCTTCGAGGGAAAATTTGCACTTAATACTTGAACCTAGGTGGGATGAGTAATTTGCCGTTTTTTCCTCCGGAGCAGCAGTGATTATTTATTCTCGATCTGTCCGTCCGTGGAGGCCTTCCGCGCGGGGCATCCTTGCCCCTTGGGCTTCCTATTTGTGTGGGAATTTGTTTTTTTTTGATAAAAATGAAAATAGAAACAACGGTTTAATTCGGCTTGGCTGGACGCCAAGACGATAACGCTCTCATGGATGGATGAATTATCGCAAACTCTTCACTCGAGGTGCTGGAATGAGCCTGGGCAAACAGTTAACTTCCATGGAGGCTGCCCGTAAATAAGGAGGATCAGTTATTTTATTTTTTGAGAGGAGATCAGCTCGACTTCGGCTTTGCAGTCTGAGGTGGGATTTCCTCTAAACTTCAGTTGGATTTCTTCTTTACCGTTTCGGAGAGTCACATCGTATTCGTTCATTGTGCTTCCGATGCGCTCGATTTTGTACTTGGACCACTCTTTATTCTTGTTCACTTCTGCGGCAATGGCATCGCGGTACGCGCGATCGGTGACCATCGCGCCAGAACGGCAGGCCCAAGCTGGGGTTGTGGTTATTAGTGAAATAGCTATGAGAAATGTTTTCATCTTTTTCCTTTTCTTAGAGTTCGCTCCAACGAACGGTGGAGCCATCGGTACGGATGAGATTTCCGTGGCTATCGATCGAAGTGTATTTTTCGTTGGGATGGAGGTTGAGGGCTTCTAGAATTTGTTTTTTTTCAACTTCGAGTAAATTTTCTCGGCTGGGATCTTTGCCAATTTCGAGAAAGCTGTTGTGAAGAAGGTGACACAAGCGATTCCAATACTCGCGAGACACCATCGTGCTCTCCGAAAGATTCGCGGTGGTTATGCCCAGGCCCGTGGGCTTTGCAAAAACATTAAGACCGATTCCGATAAAATAGTTGGTCATCTGACCTGAGCTTTCGATTTCGATCAGCATCCCAAGCAGTTTGCCGGATCCCAGCCAAATGTCGTTCGGGGCTTTCAGGCTGAGGGAAAGATTTGGAAACACAGTTTGTAAGCTCTGATAAATTTTAAGTCCGATGCGTGAGGAGAGGATGGGTTGTGGTCCGGCGGAAGATGTAAAGCACCAGGTGCTCAGCAGCGTGGACCCGGGTTCGGAATTGAACCATTTTCGGTCATAGCGGCCGCGGCCCTGAGTTTGACTGTCAGTGAGAAAGATAGCAAAACGATCGCTCGCCGCAAAACTCTTTTTAGCCCAGGTGTTGGTGCTGTCGGTTTCGTCGAGGAAATAGCTCGGAATTTCATTTTTCTGAGCCCACTCGTGAGTCCATTGATTGCACGAAGAAAATTTTGACGCCATTTTTAGCTCCACAAAAAGAGAAGGCTCACGTCCGCGACCGGAGCGGAATGCGTTAGCGCTCCTACGCTGACAAAATCTAGGCCCTCTATTTGAGAGAGGGTGCGAACACGCTCGATGGTCATGTTTCCGCTGGCCTCAGTTTCTATAGATTCGGGGATCAGCTCTAGGCTCTGTCGGAGTAAGTCATCGTTCATATTGTCCAAAAGTAGACGCTGTGGATTCATCTCTACGGCTTGGCGAACTTCATCGAGAGTTGTCACTTCGATGGTGAGGTGAGCTTGGGTTCCTTTTCGCACTTGTTCTACAGCGGCTCTAATGCTGCCGGCCACGCGAATATGATTTTCTTTAATCATGGCGCTATCACTCAAATTCATTCGATGATTGACTCCGCCCCCGTCCAGAACGGCTTTTTTCTCCCACTCTCGATATAAAGGAAGAGTTTTTCGCGTGTCGAGAATTTTAAGTGGCGAGTTTCCACAAGCGCTGACGTAACGATAGGTGAGCGTTGCGACTCCGCTCAAATGGCCTAAAAAATTGAGAGCCACGCGCTCGGCTTTCAGGATCTCTAATAGATTTCCATGGATGGAAGCTATTTTTTGTTGATTGAGTACGGTATCGCCGTCTTTAAAGAACCAACGAATCTGACTTTGCGGAGACAGATGATGAATCGACTTCTCGAAAAATAGGGAGCCGGAGAGTTTAAGATCCGACTTGGCCACCAAAAAGGCGTAGCCTTTGATGTTTTTGGTTTCGAGGTGATCTGTCGTTAAATCAAGACCAGGAAGATCTTCTTTAAAAGCCTCCGCAATTAGGGCTTCGGGTGTCACCGGTCTAATTCCTTATTGAGGCGCACTTCCTCTTCGAGAAGTTTATTGAGTTCTTCTCGAATCACTCGCTCGATAATGTTGGAGAGAGCCGGCTTTATATGAGTTTTTAAAAACTCTTCGGTGTGTGCACGAACAATGGCTTCCACTTCGGACGTCGATACGGCGGGAGTCGGTTCGGCCGTGGTTCGCTCTGCGCGACGGAGACTTTCATCACGGCGGGATTCGTCGCGGTTTGATCCGTCACGACGAATTTCCTCGCGACGCTCCTCACGGGTGATCGCTGGTGGTGGTAAAGTGATCGATGATCCGCGAGGGGCTGCACTTTTTGCTGGAATCGAAGTGTATACTGTCGGAATTTCGTCGTCCTCGAGACTTGGAAGATCTGAGGGCGTTGTGCTCATATCAGCGACGGCAGTTTTGTCCTCCACCGGAGGGGCAGTGCGCTTTTTGGAAGCACTGAGATTGAGCGCTTCAAATTTTTCTAAGTTATCGGCTTCGCCGTCTTTATTGATTTTGAATTTAGAGAGATCTTTCGACTGCCAGCTTTCATCGGGCGCCGAAGGGGCAGGTGCGGCTGTCTTTTTGCGAGGATTATTCATTTCTGAGGCGCCAAAATTCAGATTGCTCAAGAGATTCTGCTGAGTGTTTTCACCCATCTCTTTGAGAGCCGAATGTTGTTCCAGCGGAGGTTCGGAGCGATTAAATGCTGAATTTTCCTCGTGCACGGGAGCTTCTTGAAGTTTCTTTTTGGCTTTCGGATATTGCAGGAAGGACGAGATGGGGTTTTTCTCTCTCGCCTGTGGAGCGAATTGCTTAATGAGATCCTTGAGGTAATCGCCATCAAAAGGTTTTTCGAGCTGCTCGTTGGCCCCTGATTTTTTAAACTGACCATGATCAAGCTCCATAAATGAGCTCCACATCAAAATCACGGGGATGTTCTTAAGTTCAGGATGTTGTTTAAGTTCCGTGCAAACATCGTAGCCATTCTTCTTTTGCAAAAGAACATCGGCGAAGATGATATCCGGCTTAAACGAAATACACACATCCACCACGTCGAGACCACTCTGAACGCTTTTGATTTCTGGCTTATATTCCTGCAGTGACAATTGAAAAACTTTTTTAATTGTGTCACTTTCATCAGCAAGTAAGACGCGCAATGACATATACCTTAAGTTAAGCGTTGTTTTTCAGGAGAGTCAAGACAAGCTTTATTTATACACTCGGGAAGAGTAGGATGTGAATGTGTTTGGAATCATCGATCGCTATATAGGCAAAACATTTCTCTACTACTTCTTGGTCACGCTCTTGGTATTTGTGACTCTCTTTCTTGTGGTCGATTTTATGGTGACCACCTCCAAGTATGGAGTGGGCCTGACGACCTATCTAAAATACTACACTTACTTTGGTTTCGAAATTACTTACCAGCTCTTTCCTGTGGCCTGTTTGATGAGCACCGTCTTCACTTTGGCCGGTTTAAATAAAAATAGCGAGCTGGTCGCGCTCTTTAGCTTAGGGTGGAGTTTGTTTCGAGTGTCGGCTCCGATTCTCTTTTTAGTAATCCTGATTTCCGGCGCCGGTTTTTTCGCTTCGAATCAGTTTATGACCAAAATTACCGATCGCAAGAACTACACGTATTACGTGGAAATGAGAGACAAGCCCTGGCTTTATACGACGTCCAAGCAAGAGCGCATTTGGTATCGCTCTGGACCTAACATCTTTTACATTAATCTTTTAAACGCCAAAGAGGCGAAAGCCTTTGATGTTACGGTTTACACGTTTTCTCCCGACTGGAGGCTTCAGCAGATTTTAACGGCCACCGAAGCGACCATTCAAAATGGGCAGTGGCGGCTTAAGAATGGATCTATTACGGTGTTTTTGGAGGATCAATCGCCTCCGATTAAAGATCTTTTTGAAGAGCGAGTTTTGGTTCTCGGTGAGGACATGATTGATATTAA
The DNA here is from genome assembly GCA_019750295.1 of Bdellovibrionales bacterium. Classification (NCBI taxonomy): domain Bacteria; kingdom Pseudomonadati; phylum Bdellovibrionota; class Bdellovibrionia; order Bdellovibrionales; species Bdellovibrionales bacterium. Next base: position 4,190 of record JAIEOS010000042.1, read on the forward strand.
AACGACATCCAAAGCTTCGGCCACAATGGGTGTTGGCGAATTGCATCGCTATATTCAAAGGAACAAAGAGGCCGGGTTAAATACGGTGCCTTTCGAAGTGGATTATTATGCGAAGTTTGGCTTCGCGTTCACAGCCCTTGTGATGGTGCTCTTGGGGATACCCTTTTCCGTGTCCAGCAACCGGGGCGGGGGAATGCTCGCCAACCTGCAAATATGTATTCTTTTAACGATGATTTATTGGGGTTTTTATAGCTCCGGTTTGACCATCGGTCGGCATGGGGCGCTTCCTCCAGTGATTGCGGCCTGGGGCCCCAATTTAATTATGGCTGTTTTTGGCGGCATTTTAATTCGTCGGCTTAAGAAATAGCGGGCGACGTCTATTGGCTTAGGGATCGTCCTCTGGTATAGTGTTCCCCTATGGCAAAGCTCGAAATTCTTAAATATCCAGATCCACGGTTGCGCCACAAAGCTAAACCTGTGGGTGAAGTCACTCCCGAACTCCGCCAGTTGGCCGAGGATATGTTGGAGACCATGTACGCCGAAAAAGGCATTGGTTTAGCGGCGATCCAGGTGGGAGTTGAAGTTCAACTTTTAGTGATTGATACGCGCCGATTGGAAGAAGACGGCCGCTATGATGTTTCGGACATGACCGAAGCGGAGCAGAAGATCGAGCAGCCCATCGTGATTTTTAATCCTCAGATTACAAAAAAAGACGGAAAGACCACTTTCGATGAAGGTTGTCTGAGTGTTCCGGGATATTACGAAACTGTTCAGCGTGCGAACACAATTCAAGTGGAAGGTTTGGACCGTCATGGTCAAAAAATGGTTCTCGAACTCGACGGGCTATTAGCCATCTGCATGCAGCACGAAATGGATCACCTCGACGGCAAGGTTTTTATCGACCGACTCAGTCCCATCAAGGCCATGCGATTGAAGTCTAAAATTAAAAAATTTGGTTACGACAAAGGCAAGTCCTCAGGCAAGATGGATGAACTCCTCGAAGAGAGCGAAGCCCTCAAAGATGAAGTTTAAAATCCTTTTTTGTGGAACTCCTGAATTTGCCATTCCTAGTCTGCAAGCCTTAGCTCAAGATCCCGATTTTGAAGTCGCTCACGTGATTTCTCAACCCGATCGGCCCGCGGGGCGGGGTTATAAACTTCAAGCCAGTCCCGTGAAAGCCGAAGCTTTAAAGCTCAACATTCCTGTGAGTACGCCTGAAAATATCAACGCGCCGGAAGTGGTGGCGGAGTTGGCCCAGATGAAGTTCGACGCCATCGTTGTGGTGGCCTATGGTCAAATTCTTAAAAAAGCATTTTTAGAACTGTGTCCCGATCGTTGCGTGAATCTCCATGGGAGTTTGCTTCCGCGCTGGAGGGGGGCCGCGCCGATACAACGTTCGTTAATGGCGGGTGATAAAGTCTCGGGAGTGAGTTTGCAGGTGATCGTGCGAAAGCTCGATGCTGGCCCGGTCATTGGTGAGCGCTCCTTAGCGTTGCCCTCGAGTATTAATGCCTTTGATCTCCATCATCAGTTGTCTAAAGACGGAGCTCTTTTATTTGTTCACGATTTTAAAGAGTTTCTCCATGGAAAAGTTTCGCCGAAGCCTCAAGATGAGTCCAAAGTGACTTATGCCGAGAAGATTTCTAAAGAGGAAACTCAAATCCATTGGTCCAAATCGGCCGAAGAGATTCATAATCATGTGCGTGGGCTAGCCATGGGGCCCCAGGCCTGGTCGACGTGTGCCGGGACTTCGTACAAAATTCATCGCAGTCGCGTTCAAGAGGGTCGAGGCGAATCAGGAGTGCTTCTCGACGTGAGTAAGACTCGATTGCTTGTCGCTTGTGGAGAACAGGCTTTGGAAATTTTAGAAATTCAGCCGGAATCTAAAAAGCGTTTACCCATCGAAGAGTTTTTAAAAGGCACTAGCCTCAAACCAGGAGATCGTTTTGTCTAAAATTGTTTCCCCGAGTATTTTATCCGCCGACTTTGGCAATCTCGAAAGCGAAATCAAAGCGGTGATGGCGGCCGGGGCGCAGTGGACTCACGTTGACGTGATGGATGGACACTTTGTTCCCAATTTGACGATCGGTGCGCCTGTGGTGGCGTCTCTCAAAAAGATTCCGAATATCTTTCTCGATTGTCATTTGATGATCGAAGAGCCCGAAAAGTACGTCGATGATTTCATCAAAGCTGGAGCGAATTTGATCACGCTCCATATCGAGTCCCAGGGGGATATTCCCCAGCTTCTTCGAAAGATTCAAAGCCAGGGCGTCAAGGCGGGAATTACGCTTCGGCCTCGCACCTCCCTTGATGAAATTCGGGATTTTATCCCTTGGGTTGATTTAATTTTGGTCATGACGGTGGAGCCGGGCTTTAGCGGTCAGTCTTTTATGCAGGAGCAGGTGGCCAAGATCACGGAACTGCGCCAAGTCATAGACACTAATAGCTATAAAGCTTTGATTCAGGTGGACGGCGGAGTTAATAAGGACAGCATAAAATATCTGCGTGAGGCGGACGTGTATGTTGCCGGCAACTTTATCTTTAAGGGCAATTACAAGGAAGCCATCGCGCTGCTCAAAGGGAGCTGATCCCAAGTTCAGCCCCTGAGACATTTGCAGGGGTGGTCATGGCTACAGGTTTCGTCATTGATGGTAACTCGGTTACTGTGGAATTTCTAAAAAAAGCAGCAAGCACGTCGGAAAAAATCTCGATGGCCCCCGCGGCCCGCGAGCTGATGCTCGCCTCACGAAAATACATCATGGATCGCGTGGATAAGGGCGAGATCATTTACGGGGTGAATACGGGCTTCGGTGCCTTTAGTAGTGTTTCGATCTCTCGAGAGCAAATTGTCGAACTTCAAAAAAATCTCATCCGTTCTCATTCCATGGGAGTGGGGCAGCCGTTCACCAAGGAAGAGTCGCGCGCCATTATGATTTTGCGGGCGAACGCTCTGGTGCGAGGCCATAGTGGAATTCGCCCCGAGGTGGTCGATAAAATTTTAGAATTTTTAAACAATGATGTGATCCCCGTGATCCCTCAGCAGGGAAGCGTCGGGGCCAGCGGAGATCTTGCGCCTCTCTCCCATCTCGCGCTAGCGATCATCGGCGAAGGTGAAGTGTGGGGTGACGATGGAAAACCCACCGACGTCGGGCCCGTTCTAAAAAAGAAAAACATCCAACCCTTGGAGCTGCAGGCGAAAGAGGGCCTTTCCATGATCAACGGTTGCCAAGTCATGACCGCCGCAGGTCTCCTCAGTCTGCATCGGGCTCGCAACCTGAGTGCTCTGGCCGATCTCGCAGGGGCGATGACTTTGGAGGCCATGCAGGGGAGTCGCAAAGCCTTCGATCCTTTAATTGCGGCCACTCGTCCACATCCGGGGGAGGCCAAAACCGCTCGCAATATTTTAAAACTCATGGGGAGCACTTCCGAAATCGCGGAGGCTCATGCCAACTGCACGCGAGTGCAAGATGCCTATTCGCTTCGATGTATTCCTGCGGTTCACGGAGCTGTAAAGGATGCTCTAAGAAATTGTCTCGCCACTTTAGAGATCGAAGCCAACTCGAGCACCGACAATCCGCTAGTGTTCTCCAACGAGGGAAAAATTCTTTCCTGCGGAAATTTTCACGGGGAGCCGGTGGCGTTTGCCATGGATTTTGCGGCTATCGCTTTTAGTGCGATGGGAAGTATCTCGGAGTGCCGTATTGAAAAGCTCATCAATCCTGCCATGAGCGGATTGCCTGCATTTTTAGCTCCAGAGGGTGGGCTCAATAGTGGTCATATGATTGTGCAAGTGGCCGCGGCGTCCTTGGTGAGCGAAAACAAAATTCTCGCGCACCCCGCATCGGTGGACAGTATTCCGACCTCTGCAGATAAAGAAGATCACGTCAGTATGGGAACCATTGCGGCTCGTAAATTTGGTCAAGTGGTCGACAACGTGGAAAACATTATTGCCATGGAATTTTTGTCGGCGTGCCAGGCTCTCGATTTGTTAAAGCCCCTTAAGCCGTCGTCGGCGGTCGCCGCGGTTTATGATTTGATTCGAAAAAAAGTGCCTTTTGCGAAAACCGATCGCGTTTTTGCAAAGGATGTTCAAATGATTCGCGAAATGATTCGCAAAGATGAAATTTTAAATTGTGTCCATTCCACTGTAGGAGAACTTCAATGGTAACATCAAAGACTCAAGGAGCCCGAACCGTCCGCGCCCCTCAAGGAAATAAATTGGTCTGCAAAGGCTGGCTGCAAGAGGCCGCGTACCGCATGATTCAAAATAACCTCGATCCCATCGTCGCAGAGAAACCTGACGAACTGATTGTTTATGGTGGCATCGGTAAAGCCGCACGCAATTGGGAGTGCTTCGATAAAATTTTAGAATCGTTAAAAACTCTCGAAGATGACGAAACGCTTTTGGTGCAGTCCGGGAAACCTGTAGGAATTGTTCGCACCACCAAAGATGCGCCTCGTGTTTTGATTGCGAATTCCAATCTGGTCCCTAAGTGGGCGACTTGGGATCACTTCAACGAGCTCGATAAAAAGGGCTTGATGATGTTCGGTCAAATGACGGCCGGGTCGTGGATCTACATTGGCACTCAAGGAATTATCCAGGGCACTTACGAAACATTTGTAGAAGTCGGTCGTCAAAATTTCGGTGGAAGTCTCAAAGGCAAAGTCATCGTGACCGGAGGCTTGGGTGGAATGGGCGGAGCTCAGCCCCTGGCCGGCGTGTTTGCTGGAGCTTGTGTGCTGGCTGTCGAAGTCGACCCCGAGCGCGTGCAAAAAAGATTAGATACAAAATATGTCGACGAAGTGTCTTACTCTCTGGATGAGGCCTGGAAAAAAATAAAAGATTACGCCGCCGCTGGAGAGGCAAAGTCCATTGCTCTGGTGGGTAACATGGCCAGTGTCATTCACGAAATGTTGAAGAAGGGCTACCTCCCCGAAATCCTTACCGATCAAACATCAGCCCACGATCCATTGGTCGGTTACGTTCCCGATGATATCTCACTCGAAGAAGCCAATGCGCTGAGAACCTCTGACCCTAAACTCTACGTCGAGAAATCGATGAAGAGTATGCGCAAACATGTCGAGGGCATGGTGGCAATGATGGATAAGGGTGTCATCACTTTCGATTACGGGAATAACATTCGCGCGCGGGCCGAAGAAGTCGGTTTCAAACGTGCGTTTGATTTCCCTGGATTTGTACCGGCGTACATTCGCCCCCTCTTCTGCAAAGGCAGTGGACCTTTCCGATTTGTGGCTCTCTCCGGAGATCCTCAGGATATCGACGTGGCGGACAATGCATTACGAGAATTATTTCCGGATAAACCCCATCTTCATCGCTGGCTAAAAATGGCGAAAGAGAGAATCTCTTATCAAGGTCTCCCGGCACGAATCTGTTGGTTGGAGTATGGCGAGCGGGCAAAGGCCGGCGTCCGATTTAACGAACTCGTCGCTCAAGGAAAAATTAAAGCTCCTCTCGTGATTGGTCGCGATCATTTAGATTGCGGATCTGTAGCCTCTCCGAATCGCGAGACCGAAGCGATGAAGGATGGATCTGATGCGGTGTCGGATTGGCCGTTACTGAACGCTCTAGTGAACACCGCCTGCGGTGCCACTTGGGTGAGTCTACATCACGGCGGTGGAGTGGGAATGGGCTACAGTCAACATGCCGGTCAAGTGGTTGTGGCCGATGGAACTCCCGAAGCCGCGAAACGTTTAGAGCGCGTCCTCACAGCAGATCCAGCCATGGGCGTCTTCCGCCACGTCGATGCCGGCTACGACGACGCCAAAGAGATCGCCCGCGAACGCGGAGTCAAAATCCCTTAATTAGTAAGGCGATGCTTTTCAACGATTATTGGAGTCGTTGAAAAGCATAGGCGTACCTTTTCTAGAAAGGTTTATAGGTGACGACGGTGATGGCGGTGGCGATCGTTGCCACTAGGAAAACGAGGCTCGCCCACGGTGGAAGAACTCTCTTATAGACAAGAGTTGGGAATATGCCGAGGACGATCCAGCACGCGATCTTGATATACAACCACGGCGCGTTCGAAAACGAGTAGCCCGATTTTCCCATCAGCGCAAAACCGGAAATGAAAGCGATGAGTACGGCGATGCCGTGAAGAGCGGCAATGCCTTTGCGGGCTTTAAAGTTTTCTTTGCTTCCGCCTTGAAGCAGGTGAGAAATCACGGCGCCGAGAGTGATCAATGCGGTCATTAGACTCACTACGTGAAGGACTGTATAAAACGGAATACTCATAGGGTTCTCCTCAATTTATTCTTTGGGTTTAAGAAGGCTTCTCACCTGTTGGCGAATTTCATGAAGCTTTGCGATGGCCGCTTTGGTTTTTAAATACTCTTGTAAAGGCTGGAGCGGGAAGCCCGCGTAGGCGCCCGGTTGTTCGATATCTTTCGTCACACCCGACATTCCGCCCACTTGAACATTGTCGGTGATCTCGATGTGACCTGTGACCGAAGTTTTTCCACCGGTGATAAAATTGTTTCCAATTTTGGAAGAGCCGGCCATTCCAAACTGGGCAGTGATCAAACCATTTCGTCCAATCACGGAGTTATGGGCGAGGTGGCACTGGTTATCGATTTTAGTTCCTTGACCGATGACAGAATCTTCCAGTGAACCGCGATCGATGGCGCTGTTCGCGCCGACGTGCACGTCATCTTGGAGAATCACCCGACCGGTGTGAGGGATTCGATAATGATTTCCCTTATGATCGTGGGCATATCCGTAACCTTCAGAGCCAATCGTCGCTTGTGGCATCACTTCGCACCGATTTCCGATGATGCAGGAGTGGCCGATATAAGCGAGAGGATGAATGGTTGTGTTCTCACCAATTTCCACATCGGCTTCAATGATCGCATTGGCGCCGATGAACGAGTTTTCACCAATCTTACAGCGAGGACCGACGAACGCATGGGGGCCGACCGTGCAGGATTTGGCCACCGTGGCCGAAGGATCAATGATCGCCGTCAAATGGATTCCCGCAAGGGCCGCACGGTAGGGAGTGGCCTGAACAAACCGAGATTTAACCATCGCCATTAGAAGTTCGGGATTAGGGCTCAGAATCCAAGTCTGTTGAGAATTCTCTGTGATCAGTGCCTTGAATTTCGCAGGAGCTAAAACAATTTTTGCCGGTGATTTTAAAACTTTTTCAACAAATTTGTCTTGTAGCACATACACCAAGGAGTCGGCTTGAATGTTTTCTACAGCGGAAAAGCGTAAAAAGCCGTTCTCTTTGGATCCGACAGTCTCGCTACATAGTTCTGGAAATGTGGTTAAAATTTGTTCACAACGAGTCAGGGGGAGTGCTTTCATGGGGACCAGTTTAAGCATAGATTCTCTCTCAAGCCTACAGGGGTTATTGCTGCATTGCTTAATCGCTTCTTGATGAAACTCGACTTAAAACGTGTAATTGTTGTTCGCTCGTAAAATCGCATGAGGTTGTAATGCAGAAAACGTTAGAAGCTTTTTTAAAAGATGTCCTTCCCGCAGTCTCCTGGAAATCGGCGAAAGCGGTTCTCGAACTCACCGAGGAAGGGGGAACCGTCCCATTTATCGCGCGTTATCGCAAAGAAAAGACGGGAAACCTGGACGAGGTGGAAATTCGCGCCGTCATCGATTTTAACAATGAGTATAAAGAAATCATGGCTCGCAAAGAGTTCGTGCTCAAAGAGATCGAAGAGCAAAAAAACCTCACCGACGAACTCAAAGCCCGCATTCAAAATTCATGGACGCTCGCGGAAATCGAAGAGCTCTATCGTCCTTACAAAAAGAAAAAGAAAACCAAAGCCACCCTGGCTCGCGAAGCGGGGATCGAGCCTTTGGCCGATTGGATCTGGGACCTGGGGCATGGCGCCGACAACTGCGGGGTCACTCTCGAGGTGAAAGCCAAAGATTACATCAATGTCGCCGCCACATTTGCGACCTACGAGGAAGTTCTTCGTGGGGCGATGAACATCATCGTCGAGAGAATCTCTAACAATCCAGACTTACGAATTATGGTGCGCGATGAGTTTCATAACAACGGGAAAATCATCTCCAAGCCCGGTAAAAAAATTAAAGCTCATTCTAAATTCGAAATGTATTTCGACTACAATGAGCCGGTGAAATCCATTCGCCAAAAGAAAAATTCCCACCGCTATTTGGCTCTCCGCCGCGGTTGGAATGAGGAAGAGTTGGCAATCACTCTGGTGGCTGATGAGGACATGCTCCTTAAAAAGTTCCAGGACTTTGCGCTCTCCAATAAAACTTCGATCGCCAAAAACTTTTTAGAGATGTCGGCGAAAACGGCATTATCGGTTCATGTGGTTCCTTCCATCACCAATGAGCTTCATCGCGAGCTCAAAGACGAAGCCGATATTCATGCCATTGAAGTCTTCGCCAATAATGTGAAGAAGGTCCTTTTGGGAAGCCCCTATGGGTCCCGATGCGTCCTCGGCGTGGATCCGGGTGTAAGAACCGGTTGCAAGTTGGCTTTAGTGGATAAAAAAGGAAACTTTATCTCCAATACCGTTCTCCACATTCAAGGTGATGCGGCGATCGACAAGGCCAAAAAGCTTTTTGAAGAAGTCCTTAAGCAAATTCAAATTGAAGCTATCGCCGTCGGTAACGGAACGGGCGGGCGCGAGGCCGAAGTCTTTTTAAGAAAAGTGTTAAAAGAGCTCGGTAAAGAAATTCCTGTGATCCTTTTAAGCGAAGCCGGTGCGAGCGTTTACTCGGCCTCCGATGTGGCCCGAGAAGAATTCCCGGAGCTCGACATCACTGTTCGTGGAGCGATCTCTATCGCGCGACGTTTACAAGATCCTTTGGCGGAGCTCGTAAAGATCGAGCCGAAAAGTATCGGCGTTGGTCAATACCAACACGATGTGAGTCAAAACACGCTCAAGAAAAAACTCGACGATGTGGTTGAAAGTTGCGTGAACAACGTTGGTGTAGACGTGAACACGGCCTCCGAAAAATTACTTCAGTACGTGGCTGGAATCGGTCCAGCGGTGGCGAAAAACATTATCGCCTTCCGTCGCGACAAAGGCTTATTTAAACGCCGCGAGGATCTGACAAAAGTTCCGCACTTTTCGACGAAAATGTTTGAGCAAGCGGCCGGTTTCTTGCGAATTCGCGGCGGAGAAGTGGCTCTCGATTCCACGGGCGTTCACCCCGAGAGATATTCTGCGGTGAAAGATATGGCCGCAGAGCTTAAAGTGTCTTTGAGCGAAATCATGGGATCCGGAGCGGACAAGATTCTTTCGGTCAAAGAAAAATGGACGAAGCTCCTCGGTGAGTACACGTTCAATGATATTTATAACGAACTTAAAAAACCAGGACGCGATCCTCGGGCCGAATTCCAAGTCTTTCAATTTCGCGATGACATTTTTGAACTGAGCGACGTGAAAGAGGGCATGCTTTGTAACGGAATCGTCACCAACGTGACGAATTTTGGGGCCTTCGTCGATATCGGAGTTCACCAAGATGGTCTCGTGCATATTTCGGAACTATCTGAAACCTTCGTCGACGATCCTCAAAAAGTAGTGAGCCCCGGCGATCAAGTGAAGGTCAAAGTAAAGAGTGTGGATGCAGACAAGAAGCAAATCGCTCTCACGATGAAGTTGAGTGAGGCGCCTACGGCCAAATCTCCACGAGATCACGCGTCTCAGCAGCCTCGCAAAGACTCCGACCATCGTCCTCGCCAAGGCGGAGGAAACGATAAGCGCGCGTCTGGCGGTAAAGGTGGCGGTCGCGACAACAGAGACCATCGTGACAATCGTCCTCAGGGCGGTCGTGGTGGAGGAGATCACCGTCCTCAGCGAAAACCCGCGGAGCCGTTTAACAATCCATTTGCCGCTTTGATGGGAATTAAGAAGTAGCGAATTTAAATCTTTTTCGAAAGAATATGTGTGGCGAGTTGGACAAATCCCTCGCCACTTTCTTTTTCGCAAACATATTGTGGCGGTGTTTTTAAATCTTTCAGGAAATTCTTAATATTCGCCACGCCCACGGAGTTTTTAAAAAAGCCGAACATGGGTTCGTCGTTAGGGGAGTCCCCCACAAAGGCCAAGGTGTCCTGATCGCGATCAATGTCGATATTGAGTTCGTTTTTACAGTAAGTGCGACACATGGAAAGCTTATCGTGATCTCCAAACCACCCATTCACATGAATGGAACTCACTTTGGCCTGCGCTCCATGCTTTTTAAAAACGTCGACAATCTTTTGAATGTTTTGGGCGGAGAGAGGCGCCACGTCTTCGCAAAAGTCGATGGCAAGATCAAACAGGCGGGAAAACTGATCGGCCGAAACGGCAGCACCAGGAACGGACGCTAAAACTTCATCTCGTATCATTCCAAGCTTTTGCTGAAATCCTAAACGTTTCGGTTCATCGTAAGCCCAAACACGCTTCATTTTTTTATTCTGATACGTAAAGTAGAACGCGCCATTCTCGCCAATCACTCCCGCCACCGGCCAAAATCGCGCAATCATGTCACACCAACCCGCCGGGCGCCCGGTGATCGGCACCACCCAAACCCCCGCATTCGAAAGCTCCCAAATCTTGCCATAAGATTCCGCAGGCAACTTCCCCTCAGTGGTCAAAGTATCATCAATATCACAAAACAAAACCCGCACACTCTTCGAATCCATCTCAAATACACTCTTCATCCCCCAACCATACTCCACAACCGCCCCGAACAAAAATAAAAAACAAAAACAGGCCACCTCCTCAACGTCCTCATCGCCAAAGCGCGATTGTAAATTTTTTTAGTCCGAATTCATGTTGTCGATCTTTCGACCATCCCGTGCGAGCAGGGCGTATCCGGGTTGCGGCCACGGCGAGTAATCTCGACGTGACGCAATCCGAAGACGACCTGCACCCGTCGAGGGCAGGGAGAAAGATCGACAACATGAATTCGGACTAAAAAAATTTCCCAAGTCCAGCTATTGCCGCCATGTGCCTGATTAAGTGATTGCCACCTTCAACTTTCGGTCGCATTGTTTTATCAATGCCAGTCGCAAAAAAATTAGTCATAGTAGAGTCTCCCACCAAAGCCAAAACCATCAGAAAATTTTTAGGGAACGATTACATCGTCGAATCCTGCATGGGTCATGTTCGTGATCTGCCGCAGTCTTCAAAAGACATTCCCGAAAAATTTAAGAAGCAACCGTGGGCCCATCTCGGCGTCAACGTCGATAAAAACTTCGAACCGATCTACTGTATTCCTAAAGATAAAAATAAGATCGTTAAGAATCTTAAAGATAAACTTCAAGAAGTGGACGAAGTCATTCTCGCCACCGATGAAGATCGCGAAGGGGAGAGCATTAGCTGGCACTTGTTAGAGCTTTTACGCCCCCAAGTTCCCGTGAAGCGCATGGTTTTCCATGAGATCACCAAAAAGGCGATCCAAGAGGCGTTAACGCATTTCCGTGATATTGACGACAACCTCGTTCGCGCTCAAGAGGCTCGTCGCATTCTTGACCGTTTGGTGGGCTACACGATTTCTCCGTTGTTGTGGAAAAAAGTCGCTTACGGTTTGTCGGCCGGTCGAGTTCAGTCCGTGGCGATGCGAATGATTGTCGAGCGCGAACAAGCGCGGATGAAATTCAAAAAAGCTAATTATTACGGGGTTTACGCTCAGAATGCTAAAGCGGGAGTAGCTTTTGAAAGTCGATTGACAACTCACAAAAACAAACGGGTTGTCACGGGTAAAGATTTCGATCCCAATACGGGACAATTGCTTAAAGATAAGTCATCAGATTTAATCCATGTCGACGAAAAATTAGCTCTCAAAATCGTGGATGAGGCTCGCGAGGCCAAGTGGGTCGTGAGCTCGGTTGAGGAAAAGCCGGTGATTCGTCGTCCAGCTCCTCCCTTTATTACATCGACGCTCCAGCAGGAAGCCGGTCGCAAGCTAGGACTGGGCGCCCGCGAAGCCATGCGAGTGGCCCAAAAGCTCTACGAAGAAGGGTTCATCACTTACATGAGAACCGATTCCACCTTTCTTTCGGAACAAGCGCTTCAAGCCAGTCGCGATGCGATCGAAGCTCAGTACGGGAAAAATTATCTTCCACCTCAAGGTCGCAAGTACGAAGGCAAAAAAGTGAAAGGCGCTCAAGAGGCCCACGAAGCCATTCGACCTGCGGGGACCGAGATGGTCGCACCCAATGATACAAAATTAAAAGGCGCCCAGAAGGATCTTTACGAATTGATCTGGAAGCGCACGATCGCTAGCCAAATGAAGGATGCCGAACTTTTACAAGTGAGCATTAAGTTTGATGTGGGCGATAATGTGTTCTCCGCCTCGGGCCAAACCGTTCAGTTCCCAGGATTTTTAAAAGTTTATAGCGAAGAGCCCACAGAAGAAGAAGTTTCGGCGAAAGAAGACAACAAGGACGACGCAAAACTTCCCGCCATGAAAAAGGGCGATACGGTCGACCTTAAAAAGATCGACCCCAAAGAGCACGAAACAAAACCACCGGCACGATTTACGGAAGCGTCCTTGGTGCAAACCATGGAAAAAGAAGGAATCGGTCGTCCTTCCACCTATGCGGCGGTCATTAGTACGATTCAAGATCGCGGGTACGTGAACAAGCAGGGCGGAGCCTTAGTTCCCACGTTTACGGCGATGGTCGTCTCCCATCTTCTCGCGACTCATCTTCCTAAATACGTCGATGTGGGTTTCACTTCGGAAATGGAAAAATCTCTCGATGATATCGCTGTTGGCGAATTAGATTCAGAGTCTTACCTCAAATCGATTTATTTTGGAAAAACAGGTCTCCTCGAACAAGTGAAGGCCGAAGAAAAAAATATCGATCCCGAAACCTCTCGCGAAATTCAATTAGAGAATCTTGTGGGACTGCGTTTTCGCGTCGGGAAATACGGCGCGTATGTTTGCCGGATGAAAGAAGGCGTCGAGCAGTGCGCATCGATCATTGATTCTTTGGCTCCGGCTGACATCACTGCCGACGATGCGAACAAACTGATTGATCAAAAAATCAGTGGAGCTGATGCTCTCGGAAAACATCCTGACACAGGTCTGCCGATCTACGTCTTAAATGGTCGTTATGGGCCTTACGTTCAAATGGGGGATGATGAGCCGAAGCGAACTTCGATTCCCGCTGGAATGACGATTGATGATATCGACATGCCCAAAGCGATATTTTTGTTATCTCTTCCCAAAGATCTCGGAAATCATCCTGAAACCGGTAAACCCGTAAAAATGGGCATAGGCCGATTTGGTCCTTACGTGGTTCACGACGGTGATTTCCGTTCGATTCCCAAAGGTCAGCCTCTTTTTGATGTGGATTTTAAATTTGCTATGGAGTTGATGTCCCAGCCGAAAAAAGGCCGTGGAGCGGCTTCGGCCCTTAAAGAGTTAGGGGCGCACCCCGAAACCACTGATAAAATTCAGGTGTTCAACGGTAAATACGGTCCTTACATCAAGTGCGGAAAATACAACGTATCTATTCCAGAGGATATCGGAGTTGAGAAGATCACTCTTGATAAAGCGATCGAGCTGCTCTCTTCAAAAATCAAAGCTAAGCCCGCGGGAAAAGCAAAAAAGGCTCCCGCGAAAGCTAAAACAGTAGCCGCAAAAGCACCAGCGGCTCCTGCAGCAAAGACTGCGGCAGTTAAAAAGGTCAAACGAAGAACGGCGAGTCCGGAAGATCGCGCGTGATGGATTGATATTCGGACTGGGTTAACGAAATCTAGGTCCATGGAGTAGAATTGAGGTTCGCCCGGCGTCGGGCGAACTCTCAGAGAAAGTCAAAATAGCGCTGAGATTAGCGTTCGCAGGTCAACTCAACGTCATTCGCTTTAAACAAGCCCGAATCTGTACTCACCGTGAGTACAACCGTAAATTTCCCATCATTCTCTGGATTTTGCTCTGGAATACGTACAGTGGCCGTGGACTCTTCGTCACTGGCGACCCATGCATTGTTGATGAAGGGTTCATTTTCTGTTCCTACGTTAATCATAGTCTCTTCGACTGCGGTCGAGGTGAAAACAACGGAACCGTTTTCGCTCACTTCGAGCAAGGAGGGAACTGTTTGTCCGGTGACATCATACCCTAAAAGTAACTCGATCGTTTTTCCGTTCTGCATTCCCTTGCAGGCTGTATCTCCCGGCGTTGCGAAAGCAGCAGTGCTTGTTAAGAAAAGCCCCAATCCGATAGCTAAAACATTTTGATTCATAGTGATCTCCTCTTGTGGCCCCAGGACTATCCGGAATGACTCAAATTTTCTTCTAGGAATTCGTGGGGCTACATTTATTTGTAAATTTTTAATGCAAAAGGCGGGTCGACTTTGCACCCTCGGGTGAAAATTTCCGAGAGTTTCGAAAAAAAATCTCGAGATTTTGAGGAATACGCCTGGCATTCTTACAATTTCTAACTCCTTTCCCAAAAAGTTTCGTTAAGACTGGCGATTATGGTAGCTCAGCATCAGGATTTTAAACCAGGGGAGAATAGTATGTCTAAAGCTCTGTTTGTGGCTCTTTTACTAACACTGTCGAACACCGTTTTTGCGATGGAATGCACCGATTCCAGCGGTGAGGATATTTTAAACCAACCCGAAGTCTTTCAAGAGTTGATTTCGAACGCGGGCTCTTGCTACGAGGCGGCCGGAATGGCTCGTGCTTGCGCTTGGGGGTCCTCGCTGGATGTATCAACGGCAGGACTGGCCGCGGACGTTTGTAGAAACGAACTCGCAACCTTAAGTCCCGAAAAGCAAACGACGGCTCTATTGGAGTCGATGACCGAAGCTTGTTTCGACAAATACGCTGAGGCCCAAGGCACTTTGGCAAAGTCGATGAGCGCCTTTTGTCGACTAGATGCTCTATCTTGGATTGTGGATCTAGCAACGCCTTACTAGGATTGAACTGAGGGGCCGGGGACACATCTCAATTCTTGGGAAAATCCTCGGGCCCACTTGAAGCCCTGCGTAAAATAGCTTATAAATACCCGATGTCTCAGCAGCAAAGACTACCACTTCCGCAAAACGTTCACCCCGATCGCAATGCCGATAAGGGCGGGAAGAGTTTTTATTTTTTCGATCTCGACGAAAATATTTTTCACGTCAATTCGGCTCACTACGTTTTCCATAAAGAATCGAAGGTGATGCTTGAGGTGCCAGGGCGGATCTTTTGGCAAGATTTCGATAACATCGGCAAATCTGGATTTTTGAAGGACTACGAAGTGATTGCGGATGATGAGAATGGAAGTTTTCAACGCTTTAGGGATAACCCTTTCAGTGACACTTCCAGCCAGCCCTTTCTCGAAGACGTGTTGAAAGCTCTAGAGATCGGGGATTGGGCGGGTCCCTCGTGGGATTATTTCTACCATGCGGTTCTCAACCAAAGACCGATCTCTGTGATCACGGCCCGTGGGCACCATCCCGAAACCATTCGGGCAGGGCTAAAGCTATTTGTGGATCGTGGCCATTTACCCCACGAGCCCAACTACCTTTCGATTTTGCCGGTATCTCATCCCGAAACGCAGAAGAATCTCGCGGGTGGGTCCATTCCAGAGCTTAAAAGGAAGGCCATACGCCATGCCGTCGAGCTCGCCTTTAAGACTTACGGCGAAAACCCTTACCATCGCTTTGGAATGTCGGATGACGATCCTAAAAACGTCCAGAAGATCATCGAGGAATTTACCTATTTAAAACGGGACTACCCGGACAATGCCTTTTTTATCATCGAAACGACCCAAGGCCAGGTCAATAAGTGGGAAGTTTTTAGTCATCACGCCGAAAAAACATCTGTTCCGAACTATGAACAGCTCAGTCTGTTATAGGGCGCCATCCATCCCGAAAAGTGATTCACGTCCTGCCATTTAGTGGTACTATGATTTAGGGCGAAGAATCCGCAGATACACCAACTGATATGTGCGCTCTTTCGAACGGTACTTGCGTCTGGTTTTAACACTTTCTGCAAGTCTTGATCGAAATCCAGACACAATACGGTCGCAAAACCGAAAGTCTTTTGGGTCTCCTGCCGATGAGTTGTAAAACCCCGTGAAAAGGACGTATTCATGAATTTCATCAAACAAGTATCCCTACTGATTGTGCTTCCATTGATAGTGGGCACGGCTCATGCGCAAAATTTTGCGTTGGGCGGTCCAATGCAATCAATGAAGCTCACGTGTAACAACGTGAAGGACATTCAGCGTGGATTTCTTTTGGCTCACGTTATTTACAACGAATTGACCCCCACATTGGAGGCTCATACCGTTGATCGTTATATCGATTATTTGGACGGGTCGAAGATCATTTTCACAAAAGGGGATGTTGAAACGATTCAAAAAGAAATGAAGGGGATTTTTACGGATCTCGAAAAGCGAGATTGCAAAAAGCTTCAAGCGGTTCAGAAGTTGTACTCGAAGCGTTTAGAAGACCGTGCCGCTTTCGCGAAGGCGACCTTAAATAAAGATTTTAAATTCGACAAAAAAACTCGTCTGGTGATCGATGCTAAAAAACGCAGCTATTCCGCCAACGACAAAGAGTTGAAGGAGCTTCAAAAGAAGTACTTAAACTTCCAAGTTTCAAACTATTTGTTATCGGATGAAAAGCTTCCCGATGCGGTTGAAAAGGTCAAGCGAAGCTATGACCGAATCGCGAAAAAGTTAAAAGACATTAAAGAAGAAGACATGTTGACCAACTATTTGAATGCTTTTGGTCGCGGTCTTGATGCGCACACGTCTTATTTTTCTGCAGATATGCTCGAGGACTTCGAAATCTCTATGCGTTTATCTCTCCAAGGGATCGGCGCGACTCTCACGCAAGAGGATGGCTTTACAACAGTAGAGGCCCTCGTTAAGGGTGGAGCTGCAGATCGTTCTGGTCTTGTTCTCGAAAAAGATAAAATTATCGGTGTTTCTCAAGTGGACGAAAACGGTAAAGTGAGCCCTATGGACGAAGTGATCGAATGGGATCTTCGTGATGTTGTGGCTAAAATTCGCGGAAATAAAGGAACTAAAGTTCGTTTAAAAATCATGCGTAAAAAAGACGGGAAGCCTGAGACGCTTTTCGTAACGCTCACTCGTGACGAAGTGAAGCTCGAGGACGAAGCCGCTCAGATCTCTTATCTTGAGAAGAATGTGAACGGTGTCAATCGTAAGGTGGGTGTGATTAATCTTCCGTCGTTCTACGCCGACTCCCGTCGTGGTGGTCGCTCTTGCGCTGAAGACGTTGCCAAGTTGATCGAAGAAGCTAAAAAGCAAAAAGTCGACTCTATGGTTTTAGACCTTTCGCAAAACGGGGGCGGTAGCCTCAGTGATGCTGTGGATCTCGCCGGTCTCTTTTTTGGAACTGGAAACGTCGTGATGCAATCATCGCGCTCTCCAGAAGTAAAACCCCTTCCTTTAAAAGACGTGGAGCCTAAAGTGAATTGGTCAGGTCCTCTCGTGATCCTGACGAGCCGTTTTAGTGCCAGTGCCTCAGAGATCGTCGCCGGTGCGCTGAAAGATTACGGCCGCGCGGTGGTGGTCGGTTCTGATCACACCTTTGGTAAAGGGACCGTTCAACAGGTGATTCAATTGGCGACAGGTCTTGGTGCTTTAAAAGTGACCATAGGTATGTTCTTTACGCCGAGCGGTTTTTCCACCCAGCATAGAGGGGTGGCTTCTCACATTGTTTTCCCGAGCGAATTCGACGGGGATGATGATGAAATCGGAGAGAAGACTCTGGAGTACTCTCTTCCTCCAAAACAGATCGACTCCTTCCTTTCTCCTCAAGCGTACGTGACCACGGGCGAAGGAAAATGGGATAAAGTGGACGATAAAGTTGTATCGACTTTAAAGAAGCGCTCGGAAGAGCGAGTGGCCTCAAGCCCAGAGTTCGCCGAAATTAAGAAAAAAGTAGAGAAGCGTAAGAAAGATACAAAAGAGATCGTACTTGAGGACTCTTTCAATGACCTTAAAGAGAAAAAAGACGAGAGCGATAAAAAGAAGAAGTTTTCGGAAGCTGAAAAAAAGGCCGAATACTTTAAGCGCGCTGATGTCAGCGAAGCGGTCAATATCGCCGTCGACTTTGTTGATATTAAGAGCAAAGTTCCACTGAAAGTTATTGCTCAAAGCAGCAATACGGCCTCAGATAATCGTGGAATTCAGTCGGAGAAAAAACCAGTCCAACACGAGAACTAAGCCTCGTTGACAATTATCCTCGGCTCACCTAGTTTCCTAATTTATGGGTGAGCCTAGATCTTCTAAATCGCAAAAGTCCTCTGTCCGCGCAAAAACCGCTAAAACTAAGCGAGTGATTATGGCCGCAAAATCTTCTAAAAAATCCGCAAAAACAGCGTCTTCAAAATCCTCTTTAAGTCTCCCTAAAGATCTTATGCTTCGCATTTACGACTTAATGGTGCGTTCACGCATTCTCGAAGAACGCATGATTCAAGTGTATCGTCGTGGCGACGCTTTCTTTTGGATTGGTGCTCCCGGGGAAGAAGCCTTTGGGGTGGCCCTCGGCCTTCTGGCCAACAAAGGTCAAGGTCCCGAGTATGATTATATGCATCTTCACTATCGTTGCACTCCTACGTTGTTAGCCATGGGAATGAGCGAAGAGGACGCGCTCCGTTTGATCATGAATCGAGCGACCGATGTCAGCACCGGTGGGCGAAATTTCTCCAATCACTACTGCTATCCGCAGTGGAATGTTCTCCCGGTGTCTTCTCCTATTGAAATTCAATACTCGATTGCGATTGGAACAGCCATCTCGCAAAAACGTCACGGTAAGGGTGTTAGCATCATCACTGGTGGCGATGCCGGAACGGCCGAGGGGGATTTCGCCAGCGCTTTGATTTGGTCGAGCCGCCCAGCCTCTCCGCTTCCGATGTACATGACCGTGCAAAACAACCGCTGGGGAATCTCTACCGATTTCGCCAGTCAGCACGGTGAAAAGTATGTGGCGGATCGTGGGAAAGCATTTGGAATTCGCACCGGCGTTTACAATGGAAACGACCCCGTTGAGGCGTACCTCGCGATTAAAAATGATCTCGATTACATTCGCAAGACAGGGAAGCCCGTGCTTTCCGAATTTATGGTGTCTCGTCTTTACGGACACTCCTCAGCTTCGGGAGCGAACCGCTCAGCCAATGAACCTTGCTGTATCGAGCTTTTCGAAAAGAAATTGATCGATGCGAAGGTGATCACCGCGGCGGAATGTAAAAAAAATCGTGAAGAGCACTTTGAGCGAATTCGGGAAATTACCGATCGTGTGCGCGAAGAGCCGCAACCGACCGCAGAGACCCTTTGGGAACACACTTATAAAAATAGTGAAAACGCCGATTGGAGGAAGTTCTAATGGCTAATATGGCTCAAGCCATTCGCATGGCCCTCCATTTTGCAGAAACCCACCTCGAATTAAAAGACGTGTTCGGCCAAGATGTGGGAGAACCTTTAGGCGGTGTTTTTACCGCCACCCAAGGCGTGGAGTGTGCGTGGAATACTCCTTTGGATGAGCGTGGAATTATCGGTGCCGCTATGGGAATCGCCTTCGCTGGCGAACGTTGCGTGGCCGAGATCCAATTTTGTGACTATATTTTTAATACGATCGATCTTTTAAAATTCGCCGGCAACACCTCTTGGTGCACTAACGGCAATTACAATCTACCAATGACGGTGATGACTCCAGTGGGCGCGGGAATCCGCGGCTCGGTTTATCACAGTCATAGTTTTGATGCGTGGGCCACGCGCCTTCCGGGATGGAAGGTAGTTATGCCTTCGAATCCGAAAGACGCTTACGGGTTACTTCTCGCCGCGATTAAAGATCCCAATCCAGTTCTGTTCTTAAAGCCGAAAGCTTTGATGCGCGTTCGGGGCGCGGATTTGATTCCGGGAGAGCCTGAGGACGAGAAGCAATTAAAATCGATGATCGACGCTCCACTCGGTGATCGCTCGCGCTGGAAAGCCAAGTGGCCACCAGTGGAAGATTTTACCGTTGAGATCGGCAAAGGGAAAATCGTTCAAGAGGGAAGTGATGTGACCATCGTCACTTACGGTCGCCATGTCCTCATGGCCGAAGATGCGGTGAAAAAGGTGAGCGATCGCTATTCCGTAGAAATCATCGACCTGCGTTCGCTTTATCCTTATGACTGGTCGATGATTAAAGATTCTGTTTTAAAAACTCGCCGTGTGATTTTCCTCAATGAAGATACGGAAGTAACCAACTTTGGAGAGCATTTGGCCTATAGAGCCACACAAGAGCTGTTCTATCACCTTTATGCGGCTCCTGTAGTTCTCGCGGGCAAAAACCTGCCGGGCATTGGTCTTCATCCGGTCTTCGAAGAAAACTCCGTTCCTCAAGAGCACGATATCGTCGCGGCGATTGAAGAGTTGATGGCCACGGAGCCTTAGACATCGCCTTAGATCTAAAATTAATCCACTTACGATAGGTTAAAATGAGTCGTCCGCAAAAATTCCCCGCTACTTTTGATAAATACGATTACTACAGCCGTGCTGTTCAATCTCCTAAGAACGATGTGCAGTTCTTTAAAAAGGTTTTTCGAGATTTAAAAAAGAAAAAGCCAAAAACTATGCGTGAAGACTTTTGTGGAACTTTTGAGCTGAGCCGTGCATGGGTGCGAAGTGGTCCAGAAATGGAAGCGGTCGGGGTGGATCTGGATCTCGAGCCGATCAGTTATGGCCTTAAAGGTTTTAAAGAAATGACGGTGGACCAACAGCGTCGGTTAGATATTTTAAACAAAAATGTTCTCGATAAAAATCTGCCGACTGCGGATCTTGTCGCAGCGATGAATTTTTCACATTATATCTTCAAAGATCGTAAAGTGATGCTCGAGTATTTTAAAAACTGTTACCGCGGAGTGAATAAAGGTGGTTTATTTATTCTCGATTGTTTTGGCGGTAGTGAGAGCTACGAGCCCAACGAAGAGCGCACTCAGCACGAAGGATTTGTTTACTATTGGGATCAGGACTCTTTTGATCCTGTCACCAACGAAGGCCAATTCTACATTCACTTTAAAGTGAAAGGTTATAAAAAGAAATTTAAGAAAGTCTTTTCCTATGACTGGCGCTTATGGTCCATTCCTGAGCTTCGCGACATTCTCGACGAGGCCGGTTTTAAAAAGACCCATATTTATTGGGAAGGTACTACCAAAACCGGTGAAGGTGATGGCAACTTTAATCGCGTGACCGAGGGCGAGTACTGCGAGTCGTGGATTGCTTACATTGCTTGCGAAAAATAAGCGGGCTTTTGGTCGAGTCCGAAGAATCTATTAAGCTAGAAAAATAAAAACAAAGTCGCTTATACTAATTCCATGAGATTCTTTCTATTTCTTGCGGTGAGTATGGGTGCAGCTTCGGCCTTCGCGAAAGCATGCATCGAAGATGAACACTACAATCACGTCATCCTTGAGCGAATGGATCGAGCTCGCGCCGATAAACAGAAAGATCGATTGTGTTCCGATGTGCCGACCAAGCCGAGCGAGCGCCAAGCTGCCATTAAGGCGATGAACGAAGCGGCCGGAGAAGAAGAAGCGGCCACAGCCATTCAAAAGATCCGAAAGTTTATGGCGTGTGGAGTGATGACTCATCAAGAAGAGGGTTACGAAGAGTTGTCTCTGATGAGTTACGTGAAGGTGGCGGCGAACAATCACCGTGGACCTTGTGTTAACTTTTGGGCCCATCAGGCGTCTTGCGTGGCCCACAAGCGAGATGTGAATATTCCTTGGGAGCCCACGGCCTACTATCCCGCAGGTTCGCGCACATGCCCTGAACTTAAGCAGACTTTTATGAGCTATGGAATTTATGAACCCGCAGTGACTCCACCGGAAGCCTCGGCTCCTGCAGAGCCACGCAAGCCCACCGCTATTGCAGTGCCCGATATCACTTCGCCAGAGGCCACCAAGCCCGTCGTCGATGCGCCCAAGGTGAGCGATAAGCCTGGTGCCCAAGAGTAACCCCAAGGTCATCCTGAACGCAGTGACGCTGATCTGACAAATTGTAGATCTGTCAGGGCTGTAAAATTTTTTCTTCGCAAAATCTACAATCTTGCTCCGAGGGGTCTTTAAGATATTCAGTTCGGTGAGGATGTTTTATCTCTGACCTTCAACCAATTGGAGGGATCATGTTCAATAAATTCGTAATCGTTCTTATGTCTTCTTTACTCGGTGCTAGCGCTATGGCTAATTCTTTTGAGGAAGAACTCGGTCGCAAAGTTTCTGCTCAAGAAGCACAGCAAATGGAACAAATGTTAACCGCTATTTCTGCCCAGTCCGAACAACCGAACTTCGTATTGGCTGCTGCCACTGATGACAACCGCACCATCGGTTACAACATGGCTTGTTTAACGGCAAAAGGTGGAGCTTTGACCGCATCCACTCAAAAGTTGGTTTGCTCTAACATCTACGGAGAGACTTTCACAATTTCTAGAAGTTCTGGAATTAATGAACAGACCGTTTTCTCTTTATCTGCAGCTGTTGGCGTTCTTTATGTCAGAATGCACGTGAACGAAAGCGTTTATAACCGTCTCCAAAGCCTTCAACTGATCGAAGAGCCTGTCGATGCGATTGGATTAGATCTTTCTAAAGGGATCGTTGGCGCACAAATTCTTTTCCTCTCTTCTCCTAACGTGAGTATCAAAATGGGCGGATGGTTGCCAGGTCTTGGCGCAGGTTTAACCTCTGAGCAGAATGGAAATGCGGATCGCGCCACTTTCCAAGGTTCAATGGTTACTGTGAAGAAATTCAACTGGTAGTCTAAAATAGAGTTCTTATCTTTGACGGAAACGTCGAGGTTAAAAGCAAGGTCTCGCAAAGTTTGCGGGACCTTTTTTTTGAGTAAGACGTCTCACGATGACGGTATTCGCTCGTGATCACGAACACGGACCCGAGTTTACTTTGGAGCTGGAGTTGATTTTTTCGTTTTCTTGGCTTGCTTTTCGGCCTGTTCGATCTGTTCACCGACGGCCTCTTTGATTTCCGCCATAGTGAGGACGGACTTCATCTTTAGACCGGCGTCCTTTAAGGCTTGAGTGTCGCCCTCGCTGCGATCAATAACACAAACAACACTAGTCACAATAGCGCCCGCATCGCGAAGCATTTTTGTTGTGGCCACAACTTGTCCACCGGTTGTGATGACATCTTCTATCAGACAGATTTTTTTACCTTTAACATCAGGGCCTTCTGCGAATTTACAAGTCCCATAACTTTTTGCACTTTTCCTTAAAAAAACGACGGGAATCCGTGCGCGGAGAGAGACCACTGTGGCGAGAGGAATTCCCCCCATTTCGAGAGCGCCTAACAGTTCTGTTCCCTTCGGAACTAGGGGAGTCATAAAGTCGACGATATCGGTTAATATTTCGGGACGAGATTCAAACTGGTATTTATCAAAGTATTCTTTCGAAACTTTTCCAGAGCGAAGTTTGAATTCACCGGTAAGATGAGACACCTTGTAAATACTTTGAGCCAGTTCCGTTTTAGTCATGGGTTTGTGTATATATCCATTCGAGGAAGTTGTCAGTGCCTTCTTCAATTGGCCAAAACACCAAGCACGGTGTCGTGTAGCTATGATTTTGGACAACAAAATCTTCCACTGATTTCAGGCGATCTTTTGTGGTTTTGAGGGTGGCCGAGACCTCAGTGTCAGTGTGCAATGAATTTTCCCAGTTATAAATCGCAGTATGAGGCGCATGGATGTTAGCGCAGGCGATGAGGCGCTTTTCGACCATGGATCGACAAAGAGTTTGGGCTTCGTTTTGGTCCTTAAAAGTAATGTATCCCATGTATGCAGACATCCCGCGAAACTCGAGCATTTTAGGGTTGATGTCAATTGGCTGCGTTGCAGCAAGATTCGAACATTCCGATGTGGGAATTCCCTACATATCTTTTGGGAATTGAGTCGAGTTGGTTTTTCAATTTGACGTCGGTGGAGGATTAAAAAGGACATCGGCGGGGACTTCGTCTAAGTACGGGGTCGGTCTTAAAAAAGGAGATTTCGATGTTATTTTTAGTTTTATTCGTCAGCTTATTCGGTCATTCTCAAGAGGACTCCCTGCCTCAGTCTTGTGTTCAAAAAGCCAAGGCATTAGCCACCGTCCTTGATCTCGACTACACCCAACCTGCAGAATTAAGATCCTTCCAAAAGACGGGAGAAGGCTTTTACGTCGGAGAAGAAAATTTTAGCGGCATCATTGATTTCCGATGCCAGGCGAGATTTATCGTCAGCCTCAGCTATAAAAAAGCATCGGACGTGTGTGACGTGATCGAGTTGACGAAGATGCAAGGCTTTCACTGCGATCCGCTCTAATCGTTAAAAATCATTTGATTTAAGTCGGTGGGAGTTTGTGCGATGTAATGGGACACAAGCTCTGCCATTCGTAGCGCTTGAAGAGCATACTCTTTACTTACAGGCGCCATGGCTTCAAGCAGTCGCGACGAGAGGCCCTCGTGTTCCCCGTGAGCGTTGATGTTCTTATGGGCTTCGAGGATCTGCGACGCTTTATCGGCGTTGATTCTTGTCAGAGCTTTTGCCAGTGAATCGGTTTCTTTAAATTCTGGCTTTTCGAAAAAGTCGAGACTCAGGCAAAAACCCAAGAAGTGAATCCGCGCCGATTGTTCAAAAACATGCATGAGCATTTTGATCGAGGGCGTGACGGGAACTTGTTCGGACTTTAAGCCCAGGGCTTCGAGACCGGCGGCAAGAATCTTATCCTGACTTTTTCCTTCCGCCATAAATTTTTGAATTTTGGCGGCCTGAGACTGAGCCGTCATCAGTGCGGTTTCCAGTGCCTGATGACACTTTTCGGCGACATAGTGATTTTGTCGGACAACAATCGCAAGCGCGGCTTTGCGATCTTTCGGATCCTCTAAATTTTCGATTTTACGGTAGAGAATATCCATCTTGTTCTCGACCGTATCAATATAGTGAAACCGTCGGGCGATACTCAGCAGGCAGAGAGGGTCATACTTTTCCTCACTCGCGCGGCCGCAGGCAGCAAACGTCAGAGCCGCCTCGTGATCCCAAAGCCAGTCTTTTGGAACATCCCCGGGATTCACAATTCCCATCGAGCGTCCGAGCTCGGAAGGGTTATCGTGATAGGTGCGGGAATGCGCTTGATGAATATCTTGGCCAAAGTTTTCGTCTCGGCGGGGGAGTTGATAGGCAATGGGGTACTTGGAAAGTTCCGCCAAAATTTTAGAAACTAAAAGCATATCTTGCACTTCGATGTTCTCGCGGTTTTGAACCATTTGCAGAAGGGCATTATATTCGGGAGAGGCGGCGGCAACTTGGATGCGAGTGATGAGCCACGGTGTTTCGATGCGAAAGGCTCCCGTTGCGGTGTCTTCTAGAAAAAATTGGGTCTCATCGTAGGGCCAGTATTTATACATTCAAATAGACTCTTTCGCGTTTACGCTTTTTCCATTGTTCTAAAGCATATTGGCGAAGATCTACAACAGTATCAAATTCGTCAACGATTTCCACTCCCAAAAGAGTTTCGATGGCGTCTTCCAAAGTGACGAGGCCCACTGTGGATCCATAATCGTTCACAACCACAAAAATATGCTCATTGCGATGAATGAGTTGATCTAAGACTGCCGAAACCGTGATGGTCTCAGGTACAGAGTGGATCGGTAAAATTAAGTCTTTGATGGGGACATTATCTTTATCGCGAGAAACAGCCTCGAGGATTTTATAGCGGTGAATAAACCCCTCGATCGTATCGAGATCTTTACTGTAAACCGGTATGCGTGAATAGCGAAGAGTGGGGTTTTCGCGATAAGCATCGCTGATCAGTTTGTCCCACTGTAAAGTCATCATGACGGATCGAGGAGTCATGATGTCATGGGCAAACATATTATCGAGCATCAACAGATTTTTGATAATTGCGGATTCTTTTTTCTTAATCGTGCCGTGCGAGGCGCCGATCTCCGCCGAGACAATCATTTTTTCGCGAGTGAATTTATGTTTTTGTCCCACTCCAACGATGAGGGAGATAATCTCGGAGAATTTAACGATGGGATAGGCGACAATCGCGAGGAAGGGGATGATGTAACCTGCAAAAGGGGCCAGTCCTCGCCAATGAGTGGCTCCGATGGTCTTCGGAAAAATTTCGCAAAAGATAAGAATGACCATTGCGAGCGCAACCGAGATAATTCCGACGTAAATATCCCCCCAAAGATTCATCGCTAAAATCCCGATGGCAAAAGATCCCAAGGTATTTGTGATTGTGTTCATGGTGAGGATCGCCGCCAGCGGGCGGTCAATATCCTTGATCAAGGCCTGAAGCTTCCGCGCGTAAGGCTTTCCGTTTTGGGCTTCCACTTCGATAAAAGTGGGACTCACACTGAGAATCACAGCTTCAAGGATCGAGAATAAAAAAGAGCCGAACACAGTGCCAAACACAGTGATGATAAATAAAATCATGGTCTTTTTTCCTGGGATAATGGAAGGATCGATAAAATGGCGGTCGTCCTGAAGGAATCACTCATAAATCAGAAAATAGGATAGCGCG
The DNA here is from genome assembly GCA_019750295.1 of Bdellovibrionales bacterium. Lineage (NCBI taxonomy): Bacteria > Pseudomonadati > Bdellovibrionota > Bdellovibrionia > Bdellovibrionales > Bdellovibrionales bacterium. The sequence goes on from JAIEOS010000042.1 coordinate 30,652, forward strand.
GAACCCTCGGGGTTACAAACGAACCGTAGCGCATTAAGTTACTGAAACTATTAGATTTCTAAAAGGTATGCCGATCCTTTTAGAAGCATTTGCCTTTGTAGTACTGCACCAGCTGGATGACTTCGGAGTAGCCGTTACATTCACCACGAACTTGGTACCAAACGTATTTCACGGGGTTGTACCAGCGGTTATCGATTTTTTGCACTTCAACATTTTTAACATCGGCCACGCAGCCCCAGGCTTCAGCTTGAGCAGCTACTTTTTGCCGGCCCACTTCGAGGCACCTTTGAACTAGAGTTTCGTCAGAGATCGCATAGGCCTGAGAAGCAAAGCTCATTAGAAATAAAACGGCGAAAATTTTCATGGAAACTCCTTGATGAAGAGAGTTTAGGAAGTTCATCCTTGGGAGTAAACATTAAGCTGGGAGGGTGAAAATTATGGGAAAGACCACCCTATAAAAAAAGCCATTGAGACTCTCAATGGCTTTTTTGGTCTGCGCAGATCCTTCGCTTTCGCTCAGGATCACGATCGGTCAGATGGCCGAAATTATCTATTTTTAAGATCTGCAGCTCTTTGCTCTTGGTACTTTTTAGCGAGTTCATCTTGGATTGCGCGAGGTACTGGAGCGTACTTTGCGAATTCCATAGTGAATTCCCCTTTACCTTGAGTGGCCGAGCGAAGATCGGTCGAATATCCGAACATCTCAGAGAGCGGCACTTCAGCGGTGATAACCACAAATGCGTCTTGAGTGCTTGTCCCTTGAATCATACCACGGCGTTGGTTCACTTGACCCATCACGCTTCCTTGGAACTCTTCCGGAGCAGAAACTTCCACCTTCATGATCGGCTCAAGAGCTGTTGGAGCTGCTTTTTCGTAAGCTTGTCTCATAGCGGCCATGGCGCAAATACGGAAGGCCATCTCTGATGAATCCACATCATGGTAAGCTCCGTCATCCAAATCCACTTCCACGTTAACGATAGGGAAACCGATCAATGGACCTTTTGCCAATTGCTCGGAGAACCCTTTATCACAGGCAGGAATAAATTCTTTAGGAATACGTCCCCCAACAACGTTGTTGTTGAAGCGATACGTTTCGTCGCCTTCCGGAGTGAATGGACGAATTTTTCCGACCACTTTCGCGAATTGTCCCGAGCCCCCAGTTTGCTTCTTGTGAGTGTAATCATAAGCCGCTTCGCGACCGATCGTCTCACGATACGCCACCTGTGGTTTACCAGTCACAACTTCACATTGAAATTCCCGCTTCATACGCTCCACGTAAACTTCCAAGTGAAGTTCGCCCATTCCGGAAATGATAGTTTCGCCAGACTCTTCGTCTCGGTGAACGCGGAATGTAGGATCTTCCTTACGGAATTTTTGTAAAGCTTTAGAGAAGTTGTTCGCGCCGGCTTTATCTTTTGGAGAAATCGCCAAAGAAATCACCGCGTTTGGAACGTGCATTGAAGTCATCGCGTAGTTCACGCTACCATCAGTAAATGTGTCGCCCGTGGCGCAATCCACACCAAAGAGAGCTACGATATCGCCACCGTAAGCCTGTTCAATATCTTCCATCTCGTTAGAGTGCATTTTAACGATGCGCGGAACTTTCACTTTCTTTTGGTCTGTGGTGTTGACGATGAATTCACCTTTTCTCATCGTTCCCTGGTAAATACGCATGTAAGTGAGCTGACCATATCGGCCATCATCCAGTTTAAAGGCATAAGCGACCAATGGCTTCGAAGGATCAGAAACCACATCCACAGGAGCTTCGTCTTTATCGAGGTCTAGACCTGTGTTTTTGACTTCTGTCGGATTTGGTAAATAGTCCTCAACTCCATCAAGAAGTTTTTGAACGCCACGGTTTTTGTAAGCGGAGCCGCAGAAAACGGGAGTCATTTGCATCGTCAAGCAACCTTTACGGATCGCTCGCTTAAGCATGGCCTCTGGAATTTCCGCACCTTCCAGGTATTTTTCGGCCAATTCGTCGTCAAACATCGTTGCGGCGTCGACCAGCTTTTCGCGATACTCGTTCGCCTGATCTTGCATGTCCGCAGGAATGTCGGCCTCGCGAATGTCTTCACCGTTATCACCGTGGAAAGTGTAGGCTTTCATTTTGACGAGATCGACAACGCCTTCAAGAGTGTCTTCGATGCCGATGGGGATTTGCACCATTACGGAGTTGTGACCGAGTTTTTCGCGCAATTGTTGAGTCACGCGGAACGGGTTAGCTCCAGAGCGATCCAGTTTGTTGACGAAGGCCACACGAGGAACGTTGTAACGACGCATTTGGCGATCCACAGTGATGGATTGAGATTGAACTCCAGCCACGCCGCAAAGAACGAGAATCGCACCGTCGAGAACGCGAAGAGAGCGCTCCACTTCGATCGTGAAATCCACGTGCCCGGGAGTATCGATGATGTTGATCTGAGTGTTATGCCAGAAGACGTTGGTCGCTGCAGATTGAATGGTAATTCCGCGCTCTCTTTCGAGCTCCATGGAATCCATCTTTGCGCCGACGCCGTCTTTACCGCGAACATCATGGATGGCGTGAATCTTTCCTGTGTAGAAGAGAATACGCTCTGTGAGAGTGGTTTTACCGGAATCGATGTGAGCCGAAATCCCAATGTTACGAACAGCTTCTAAGTTCCATTTTTTACTAGCCATCTGGTCCTCGTCGTCTAAGTCAAATATCGCTTTTGCCAGGTATTTTCTAACCTTTTAACAGGGCGAAAAAGCGACCATTTTTAGGTTTTAACAAATTGAATTAAAGGTAGTAGCATGCGAATCTTAGAAGTGCAATAACACCAAAAAAATTTTAAACCCTAAGTCTATGAATATTAAAGCAATTCTAAATTCCCAGTTTGGCTATGATGAGTTTCGCGGGAGCCAAGCCCAAGTGATCGAATCTGTGCTTAAAAACCAGTCGGTTTTGGCGGTTATGCCCACGGGGCAGGGGAAGAGTTTGTGCTTTCAATTGCCCTCCGTGATTTTGCCGGGGCTGACCTTGGTGATTTCACCACTCATTGCGTTAATGAAGGATCAGGTCGATCAGGCGCGAGATCATGGCTTAAAGGCGGCCTTTATCAATTCCTCCCAAAAAGGGGATGAGCGCGATCGGGTCCTTCAGAAAGTGGCCTCGGGGGACATCACACTCCTTTATGTGACGCCGGAGCGTTTTCGAAAAAAAGATTTTCTGGACGTCTTGGCCGGTCTTAAAGTTTCCTTATTTGTGGTCGACGAAGCCCATTGTATTTCGGAGTGGGGGCATGATTTTAGACCCGATTTTACACGGTTGGGGGACTACCGCGAGCAGCTGGGAAATCCCGTGACTCTCGCCGTAACGGCCACGGCCACTCAAAGTGTGCAGAAAGATATTTTACAGCAGTTGCGCCTTCCGGCGGAGACGGTGGTGGTGAATGACGATATCGATCGTCCGAACTTATCGATCTCTTGTTTGGATCTGCACGGGATCGAATCCAAGATTCGCGCCTTTATCGGTCTCCATCATCAATATCCCGGGTCCAAAATCGTTTATTTTTCCTTAATCACCAGTCTCGAAAATTTTTCACGGGAGCTGCGAAAGCTTAACATTCCTCACCGGGTTTATCATGGGCAGTTGCCGCCCCCTGTGCGAAAGCGGCACCAGCAGGAATTTCTCTCCGACGCACAGGGGATTATGCTGGCGACCCCAGCGTTTGGTTTAGGAATTAATAAGCCGGATGTGCGCGCGGTGATCCACGGAGAAATCCCCGGGTCCATCGAAGCATTTTATCAAGAGGTGGGGCGAGCGGGACGCGATGGGCAACCCGCCCAGGGAATTTTGTTGTACGACGAGGATGACGTGACCATCCAAATGGATTTTTTAAAGTGGGCCAATCCCGAGCCCGAATTTGTTCGAAGCGTTTATCATTTGCTGGCGAACAATCCCGAACGCGTCAAAGCTGAGGGCTTAGATTTTATGCGCCAGCAGCTGCATTTTTATCATTCGCGCGATTACCGTCTAGAAACCGCACTGAATCTCCTGGAGAGAAATGGAAATATTCTGGGGGGTCGCCCCAACGATGGGGCTATGGAAGATTGGACAGTGATCGAGCCTCCGCAGGGAGAATGGATGGACGTGGAGTATCATGACAAACGCCTTAAGGGCCAACAGAGAAAGCTATTACAGATGGTTCAATTGACCCGCGCCGAGGATATGAAGTCCGACATATTAAAATACTTCGCTAAGGATGATTTGCTTTCGCCACCAGGGGCGGGATTGCTATGATTCAATTTCCTAATCCATTGCATTCTGACGAAAACGGTATCGTCTTTATTGGGGGCGATCCCACTCCCGAAAATTTGGTGAACGCTTACAGCAATGGAATTTTTCCTTGGCCCCACAAGGAGTATCCGCTGTTGTGGTTTTCGCCGCTGGAGCGCGGAATTCTCACCTTTAAAAATTTTAGAATACCAAAATCGACGGTGAAGGCTCTTAAGAAAATGAATTTTCAAATGACGGTGGATCACTGCTTTAACGATGTGATCGACGGGTGCATGGCGAAAAGACGCAGTGACGACGGCGGCACTTGGATCACTCCCGCCATGGTTCAAGGGTACAAAGCACTCCATCAGCAAGGACATGCGCATAGCATAGAGTGCTGGCAAGACGGAAAGCTCGTCGGCGGCCTCTATGGAGTTTATGTCAACGGGGCATTTAGTGGAGAGAGCATGTTTTATCATGTGAGCGGAGCCTCGAAGGCGTGTCTCATTTATACCGTCGAAGTTTTAAAACGAATGGGCCATGAGTGGTTTGATATTCAGATGGTGACGGAAGTGCTCGAGCAATTCGGCGGAGGTTATATTCCGCGCAAAGAGTATTTAAAACTTTTACGAGAAACCCAAAAGAAAAAAATCGCATGGTCCGTTGAAGTTATGGTAGGTTTAAGGAAATGAAGATCGCAAAAGACACTGTTGTCAAATTAGCTTACACGCTCTCCGTGGTCGATCCTGATCAGGGCGAGGTTGTTCTCGATGAAAAGCCCGAAGAGAATCCCATTGAGTTTATTTTTGGTTACAATGCTTTGTTGCCGGCGGTGGAGTCCCATCTTCTTGGGGGATCTGCTCCTCTAGAAATGACTTTGAAGCTCCCTCCATCGGAAGCCTTCGGGGACTACAAGCCGGAGCTCGAGCTGTGGTACGAGCGCAGTAAACTTCCCAAAGACATTGCGGTGGGGATGAAGTTCCAGACTCAAGGGGCCGACGGAAAAGTCACCGCGGTGGTGGTGAAAGAGATCGATGGAGATAAAGTTTTAATTGATGGCAATCATCCTCTGGCGGGATTTACCGTTTCTTTTGATCTTAAAGTTTTAGGTGTTCGTAAAGCGTCCGCGGAAGAACTGGCCTCAGGACAAATTCTTCCGTCGCGACTGCATTAAATAAAGTTAAAACCGTTCCGAATTAAATACGTTGTGACTTCACAGGTTGATGTCTGGGGGCAGAACGCTTTGTTCAGGATAAAAAGTTTCGTAGTATCGCCGCCGAAGGGTTTCAGTGTCCATCACTAAACATTTTCCATCCGCGGAAAGGAAAGGAACCACGATGCTCGCGTTTTCTTCAAGATCATCGACAAGTTCAACTCTTCCGTTTCGAACTCCTACAAAAGCAAGGCCTTCATTGGATTCCGGGGCTTTAGCAGCAACGAAGAGATGAACTTTTACCCAGTAGCTCCCTCTCTTGATGTCTGTTTTAACGTAGCCGACCTTGGAGATTTCTGAGATTTGTTTTTGGAGACAAGCTCTCTCTGCTGAAGTCGCATTCATGTCTCCTGATATTTCGGTACTCGTTGAGTGGTCGTCTTGACCAGAGGCAGTTAAGCCGAGTCGGATGATTCGATGGCTCAGGTTTTCGACGGGGCGAACAACGCCTGAGGCGGCGTGAGCAGAGGAACCTAAGATAAGTAAAGACAGCATTAAAGTTTTCATATGTTTTTCCTTTGGAATCGAAACAAGCATTATCCATGCCTGGCTCAACCTGGCTAGATTAGCGATGGCGTCGCACCCAAGGAATTTTTTTCAGGAGTGTCTAAGACATGGTGCTCTGGTTTCGATGAAAATCCTTTATCTCGGCAGTCACACCCGCTATCGTTATAGACATCGGAGACACTATGAAATTCATTTTAGCTTTTATTTTCTTAGGGCTTGCTGCATGTTCGACACCGGGGCAGAAAATGCCAGAGTATCCTCAGCGATGGATCGATCGGCCTTACACTCTTCCTGCAAATCTGATGAAGTTTTCGGCTCAGGTGGGATTCCAGCGACAGGCGGTGTCCTCCAAAGAGTACTCCATCACCGGTAAAGCCGAGGCCGTGAACTATACGATTCCCATTTTGGACTACGAAGCGGGGATCAATGATGATGTGACCTATTCGGCTCTTCTCGGGTTAAAGTGGCGCATCTACAATGACGAAAAACACTCGGTGGGGATCAATGCGTGGACACTCCTTTTGTGGAGTACTCTGAGTGTTGACTATTGGTATCGCGTCAGTGAAAGCGTCTCTCTTCGCCCGTACTACCGGGCTTCGCATCTCAACCTTTTTGTCATTGAGACCACGACCAGTATTCCCGGCTTAGAGGTTTTGTTTCAAGTGACCGACAACTGGGGTTTATCCATCTACTATCAGCGCGGCCGATATAAAACTCGCTCGGAGTTTGTCGAACTCATAGTGAATGGGATCACGAAGTCGAACGATTTTAATACTGAGCTCACTGGAACGGTTTCGGAGTTTGGTTTAGCTACGGTGTACTCTTTAAATCCTCACTGGGATCTCCGCGGGCAGACCGGATACGCTCGATATGATTTAGATCCGGTGCGGTTACACTCTTTTAGCATCGCCGGCGGCTTTAACTACTTCTTCTAGGAAGGAAGTTCATCGATTTCGCAGAGTTACATACTTTGTAATAATTAGTATTGCATCATATGTATGAGTATGTATAATTATGCCTGCGAGGTTATATGGAACGAGAACTCAAAAGAATCAGTCTGATGATCGGTGAAGATCAGTACGAGCAGATCACCAAGCGGGGCCTTAACCTCAGTTGGCTCGTGCGCGACCTCATAGACACTTACCTTAACGATAACAAAATCACATTTACCGTGGGCGATGAGACACGCAAACTCTACGAAAAGATTGTCGGCAGTAACGTGCAGGAGGATGAGGACTTCGAACCACTCCTCCGCGAGGCCCTTAAAGCTTTACTCAAAATAAAAATACAAAAGATGCAAGAGCTCGAGTCGGCTTTTGCGAACACGAAGAAAAAGTGAGGAGTGTATGAGTTTACCTATTTTATGGGTGGTCATTGGAACAGTTTTACTCGTTGCGGAAATGATGACGGGGACGGTGGTCTTAGTCTTCTTTGCACTGGGCGCTTTTTGCGCGAGCCTATCGACGCTGTTACTCCCAGAGTCTGCGAATCTTTCGTATCTCGTTTGTGCCGTGGTGTCCGTCCTTGGTTTTTGGCTTTTAAGAGATCCCATTAAGACAAGGTTGCTTAAGAGCACTAAACTCAGTGTGGATGTGGGCAAAGAGATCTTAATTGATCAGAATATCCCTCCTTATCAGCAAGCACGCATTAATTACCAAGGGACTACGTGGCAGGCGAATAACATCGGTATGGATGAGATTTGCCAGGGAGATCGCATCACTATCGTGGGTATTGATGGGAATATATTATTAATTCGAAAAGTGAACTAAGTTACGTTTTTTAACTCAGAAATTTATAAAGGAAGGAAAAAATGGAAATCGTTTCGATTGCAATTTTAATTATCGTGGTGGTGTTTTTATCAATGTTGGTAAAAATTGTACCTCAGCAGAGCGCGTTTATTGTGGAGCGCTTTGGAAAATATGATCGCTCGTTGGAGGCCGGATTAAGTATCATCATCCCGGTGTTTGATCGTATCGCTTACAAACATTCTTTAAAGGAGATGGTCTTAGATATTCCTCCGCAAATCTGTATCACCCGCGATAACGTGCAGGTGAGTATTGATGGTGTGATTTTCTATCGTGTGATGGATGCGAAAAGTGCATCTTATGGTGTCAATAACTACGAGCTTGCCATCATCCAGTTGGCGCAAACCACCTTGCGATCGGAGATCGGGAAGTTGGATTTGGATAAAACTTTCGAAGAGCGTGAAAAGATCAATAACGCCGTCATTACGGCTCTGGATCACGCCACTCAGTCTTGGGGAGTGAAGGTTCTTCGCTACGAAATTAAAGCGATCATTCCTCCACGAGATATTTTAGATGCCATGGAAAAACAAATGCGCGCCGAGCGAGAAAAACGCGCCAGTGTTTTAACGTCGGAAGGATCGCGGGATTCAAAGATCAATACCGCCGAGGGTGTGAAGCAAGAAACCATTAAGCACTCTGAAGCGGAAAAGCAAAAGAAGATCAACGAAGCCGAAGGTCAAGCTCACGCCATCATCTCGGTCGCTAAGGCCACGGCGGAAGGTATTCGTGTGGTCGCCGAAGCTTTGGCGAGCAAGGGCGGCACCGAGGCCGCTTCACTAAAAGTGGCGGAAGAGTATGTCAAACAATTGGGAAATATGGCGACCAATTCGAATATGATGATTGTTCCGGCCAATGTGTCTGAGCCTTCGTCCATGATCGCGTCGGCGTTTAGTGTTTTCGAAAATATGAAGAACAGACAGCCGTAAGCTTCATTTTTTGTCTTGCGGGGAGGTCCTCCCCGCAGACATAATACTTTTTACTCTGCTCCTCCTTAATAAATCTAGATAATCTTCAAAAACTTCAATCCGACAGAATTCGAGTTCAACAGAATGGAGTTCCCCAGTTATAAATTCCCCTGTTGATTAGCATTCAGCTAGAAACAACAAGGGGAGAATAATATGAAAGCTATATTAGGCTTAGTTTTGCTATTTTCGTTTTCGGCTCAGGCCGACATCATTAAATGTACATTCACCGAGCCGTTTGTCAGTTTCGACTACAGCATGACTCAAAGTTCGATGACCATTACCGATAGCAGTGCTTATCCTACTCCAACGGTCACGACGGTCAAGAATGTGTCTTTCCAGATTCTCGCCCCCGGGAGCTTCCAGCTCCGTGATAAGAAAAATAACGTTCTCGTGGAGCTCACTTTAGATTTTAAAGGTTCTGACGGAATGAGCGACAACCAATATCCGTACACGGCGTACTGGAAATCATTGAGCCTTTGGGGTGGTTGCTCTTCGAACTTCTTGGCGACGAAACCTATTTTATACTAATTTTTAGAAGACCAGCGGCTCGATGCGAGCCGCAGAGGGGTCTGCCAGGTTTATCGTTGAATAGTTACTAAAATTGTGGCAGTATTTAAAATCATGTACATCCGAGTCGTTTGCAGTCTTTTATTGGTTGTTTTTTCGTTCTTCTTTCTGGAGGACGTCTTAAGCCCGCATTTCGTTGCGGACAATGGCCATTTTGAAGAAACTCTCTGCTTTGATTCGACGCCGGACCATCCCTGTCCCTTTGCGGACCACAATACGTCTTCGGGGGCGCATCACAAGGAAGCTCATTTTGGACATATCCAGTTTGTTCTCTCGAGAGTGAACATCCTCCTTACCGCTTCAGCGCATATTTTTTTAAAGAATTCGATTTACGAGTTTCATCTTAAAACCAGTCGACCTCCTGTTTTAACTCAGCCTCCAATCCTAGCTTAATTTTAACATTGAGTATTTCCCGTTAAAATTTAAGCGAAAGGACGAAGATGAAGTCTTTATTTTTATTTATCTATTTTATAGGTGCATTTGCGTCTGCGGAGACGGATGTCCCTCTCCAGCAGTTACTTAAAACTTCCGTCGAGCAGAGTTTGTCGGTCCAATCTCAAGGCTTGGACGCCCAATCCAAAGGGAGCTTGGTGCAATCCAGCGATGCCTGGATGAACCCGCAAATTCTGTTGGAAACACAGAGAGGCGATGACAATACGGCGTCACCGATCAATAATTTTAAAGCGACATTGCTCCAACCGATTTCTACTCCTTGGTCTTTGCGGATCAAGAAGAACTTGGCGCAGTCGACTTTAGCTATTAGTGAACATCATTACGAGGACGAAGCCTTCTTGACTCAAGTGAATATGATGAAGTCGATCTTTGAGTATACAGCCCGCAGGGAGATCCTTCGCTCGATGGAAGAGCGTGAAAAGCGATTTCAACTCCTGCAAAAGTACATATCCACCCGTAAGCATCTGTCGCCGCAAAAAGCGGCGGAGTCGCTGATTGTTTCTAACAAAATCTCTGTCATTCAAAAGGAGATTGCGGTGGCTCATGCTCACTTGCAGCACATCTGGAATAAAATGAATCTTCTGTTGCGGTGGGAAAAACGCGAGACGTTTCCTCGCTATGAAGTGAAGGCTCCTTTAGTATTAAATCGTGAAGAGTTGTTAAGTAAACTCGAAGCGCAAAACCACGACATTGAATTGGCCGGACTCGAGCTCACTCATGCCCAACAGGTTCGACAAATGGAGAGTTGGCAACGCTGGCCCGACATTGCACTGGCGGCGACAAAGGTCAAAGGCCGCGACGGGAATCCTGAGGATAACTACTCCTTGGGCGTAAATATCAGTCTTCCGTTATTCAACTTAAATCGGCACAAGACCAAATCTGCTGATTTTCAAGTTCAAGCCTCTGAAAAAAAATCTCAGCTCGTCCGACAAGAAGTGCGACTTTCATTAGACGAGGCTTTTGATAATTATAAAGTTCTCAAGGAGTTTTTAGATAAATATCCCACGGCGCAACTGACTCGTTTGCAAAGGGATATAGAGACGGTGGTGACGGGATTTAAGCGGGGACAAGTGGACCTCCTCACTTTCTTCGAGGCCGATACGAGCACATTCGAAAGGGTTCAGCAAGTTTGGATTTTGCAGAGCGAGTTCGTCAATGCGGTCGCAGACATTTCGTTTCTCACCGGAGAAATTTTAAGCGTTGAAGGTAAAAAATGAAGACTTTTTTTGAAACTCTACTCCGCCGTCGTTTACAGGTGTTTTTCTTTTTTGGTCTACTCGTTGCTTTGGGAATTTATCTTTTACGGCACCTTCCGGTGGACGCCGTCCCCGATATCACTAACGTTCAGGTGATGATCAATTCCAAAACCGGATCGCTCGATCCCGAGCAGATCGAAAAAACGGTGACTTTGGCCATCGAAATCGAGATGGCAGGTTTACCGGGACTTCAAGAGATTCGTTCGATTTCCAAGTATGGGCTGTCTCAAGTGAATTTAATTTTTGAAGACGGGACGGATCTCCATCAGGCGCGGGTTTTAACCTCCCAACGCATGCAAAAATTAAGTAGCGTACTTCCCCGAGGAGTGACTTCCGAAATGGCACCTCCGACCACGGGTTTAGGTGAAGTTTATATGTACGTTCTTAAGTCCAAGCCCAATTCTCCAAAATCCTTTAATGAACGGTTAATTGCTCTCAAGATGTTTCAGGACAAAGTGGTCCGACCAGAATTAAAAAAGATCCCCGGTGTGGGAGATATCGATACCAACGGTGGGTATGATCGGGAGGTGCATCTTAAGCTCGATCCTCAAAAAATGCAGAATTATGGCATCCGCATCGATCAAATCGCCGAAAGAATTAATACGCTCGGTGAAAATTTTGGTGGAAGCTACATCGAAAGAAACAAAACCCAGATCATTGTAAAGACCTCCTCTCCGGTGGATTCCTTAGAGGCGTTAAAAAGAATTCCCCTTAGAATCGGCTTCGCGGGAAAGGATATTTTGCTCTCAGATGTGGCCGAAGTTTCCTTCGGTAAACCCCTGCGCGTCGGTGCCGCCACGGCGTTTGGCGACGAAGTCGTTCTGGGAACCGTACTGATGAATGTGGGTGCGAACTCTAAAGCGGTCGCAGAAGGCGTCGATGAAAAGATAAAAACAATAGCTTTGCCCGAGGATATTGAGTTGCACACCGTTTACAGCCGAAGCTATTTGGTGAATCAAACGATTAAGACGGTGTTTAAGAATCTTTCCGAAGGCGCTGTGCTCGTGATCTTAGTTCTTCTCATCTTTCTAGGAAGGATACCCGTCGCCCTATTGGTGGCCATGGCAATACCCCTATCGATGGTTTTTGCGGCAATCAGTATGCGCGAATTCGGAGTGACGGCCAATTTGATGAGCTTAGGCGCTTTAGATTTTGGTTTATTGGTCGACGGCTCCGTGGTTTTTGTCGAAAATATTCTTCGCCGGATTCAGGGAAGTAAGGACAATCTTAAAGAAAAAGTGATCGCTGCCAGTGTCGAGGTGTCTCGCCCGGTCTTTCTTGGACTGGTTATTATTGTCCTTGTCTACGTACCTATTTTTGCCTTGGAAGGAACTGAGGGCAAACTTTTCTATCCCATGGCACTAACGGTGATCTCCGCTTTAATTGGGAGTCTGGTGGTGGCATTCATTTTGATGCCTGTGCTCGGTTACTCACTAGTCCAAAGATTTTCTTTTAAAGAAAGTAAGGAGACGCGGATATTTGCTTGGGCCTCATCTTTTTACAAAAAGACTCTCGGTGAAATTCTGAAGAAGCCCGCTCTGTTGCCCGCAATTGCTGTTTTTATTTTTGGTATTGCTGTGATCGGTTTTTTTAAAACGGGGTCAGAGTTTGTTCCTCAGCTTTCTGAGGGCGATTTGGTGTTGGGTATTGCTCGCGATTCCAAAATCTCTCTCACTCAGGCCATTGAGGAACAAAAAGAAGTGGAAAACGTGATCGCGCAGTTTCCCGAGGTCGAACACGTATTCTCTCGCATCGGAACTCCAGAGTCGGCGACCGATCCCATGGGTGTCCACTTGGCCGATACTTTTATAATTCTCAAAAAAGGGTTTAGCGGTCGTCAACCCGATGAGCTCATTTCAGATCTTGAAAAATCAATTCACGAAAGATTTCCGTCCTCGGAGATCAGCCCCACTCAACCTATCGAAATGCGTTTTAATGAGATGCTTGAGGGGAGTCGGGCCGATATTTCCCTTCGCTTTTACGGACCTGATCTTAAACAGCTTTTGCAATACGTCGAGAAGTCCGTTGAGATTTTTTCTCAAATGCCAGAAATCCGAGAGGTCCACTTGGATGCATTGACGGCGTTGAAAGAAAGCCCGGCCATGGATGTAAAGCTGGATTTTAAAAAGATGTCCGATGCGAATGTTTCCTTGGAAAGTGCCAACGTAAATCTCCGCTCGTTTATGGCGGGTGAACCCCTGGGCTTCTTCACGGATGGGATTTGGCGCTATCCGATTCTATTACGGCTTGCAGACGATTATCGCGAGGATCCTCAGGCGATCGAGAAATTACCAATTTCAACGATGGATGGAGGCACGATTCCACTCAAGTCGATTGCGCAGATTCAGATTGAAGATCGAGTGACGACCATCGCCAGGAGTTTTGGTCAGCGCTATGGCGCCGTCTCTATATTCCTAAAGGGGACGGATATCAGTGGAGTCGTGGCTAAAGCTAAAGATCAGTTGAACGAAAAGCTAAAGGTTACGTCTGAGTATCGCATGGAGTGGGGTGGGCAATTTAAAAATTTAGAACGCGCCCGCCAGAGACTGATGATTATTATTCCTTTTACCCTACTGATTATTTTCCTTTTAATTTGGAACAATTTTCGAAGCCTTCCGGTCACGTTTATTATCTTGTCGGCGGTCCCTTTTGCAGTCAGTGGCGGATGGATTGCTCTCTGGATTGCGCAGATCGATTTTAGTGTTTCGGCCGCGGTGGGGTTTATTGCACTGATGGGAATTGCAGTGCTCAACTCGATGGTGCTTATTGAGTTTATTTTACATTTGGCAGAATCGAAACCCATGGATGAGGCTGTCAGCGAGGGAGCCTTTGCGCGACTGCGTCCGGTGCTGATGACCGCGCTTGTTGCGGCTTTTGGATTTTTACCGATGGTGTTTGGGCATGGTATCGGCTCCGAAGTGCAAAAACCTCTCGCGACCGTTGTTGTTGGAGGAATATTTACGGCAACGCTGTCGACTCTTTTTGTGGTTCCCTACCTTGTCAAAAGATGGGGTTTGTCGATTCAAAGGGATATTTTATCTCGAGAGTTAGAATAACCAGTAGGCCAAGCCCGCAGCGCTTGCGATCGCCACAACGGCGGTGGTGAGAAGGCGGGCTTTTTTATGCATCCATGTCCAACGCAGTTTCGTGGCCAGTTGTTTGCGATAAAATTTTCCTTGAAGCTTTTTAAATTCTCGAGCCAGGCCCACGCGGATAATTTCGGCCTGCTTATCATGAAGTTTAATAAATTTAACACCGATCAATTTACAGTTTTTTTCAAAAAAATCAGATTCGATGATGGTATAATTTTGCACGCGCAAAACTTTCCCGTAACAGGCAACGGCAGTTCCGTTCGGAGGAGTGAATTCCACCATAATCACTTCGTTGACATTTGGCGTATCGAGATAAGGCACCGTGAATGCCATGCCGGTTTCTGAGATATTAATAATTTCTGTAAAGAAAGATCGATGTCCTTTGGGATGCGAGGCATAGCGAAGGACTTTTCGGTCTTTCATTTGGAGAACATATCTTGGAGATCGGGGATATAAGATTTGCGAACTTTCACTACTCATCATTCTTATGATGACAAATAATTTAGCCTTTGTTCAAGGTAAAAGGATCCCAGCCTCTTACAATTAGCTCTTCGATCTGCTTTTCGATCTGTACAAAAATTTTCGGCTTGGAATGCGCCATGGTGGCGTATCCTACAGCATGCAGACCATGGTCGAGGAGAAATTTTCGAGGCGTTTTGGGATGAACAGTTGCGAGGAGGTGGTAATCTTCGCCCCCGTGGAAAATGAATTCGTCCATCGAAAGTTTTTTGTCTCGGCAGAATTTTTTTAGGGCCGGCGAGTATGGAAGTTTTTGTTTTTCTATAATCAGATTGCATTTTGAATGCTTAGCTAATTCTCCTAAGCTAAAACTTAAGCTATCGCTGATGTCGGTGGCCGATGTGAGATAGTTTTTTTGAGCCAAAATTTTTGCGATCTGGATTTGAGCGGTCGGTTTCTTAAATTTTCGAATGAGGGACGGAGAGTTCCAATGCTTCTGAATGCAGAGGTAGCCTGCCGCCGCTAAGCCGGTCGGTCCAGTCATAACAATTAAATCTCCCGGTTGAACGCCTGACTTTAAAGCAGGTTGCGAACTGGCACCAATCACACAAAAATCAAAATAAGTGGAGGGGGAGCGACTGATATCTCCGCCCACTAAGGGGACTTGATATTCCCGACATGCTTTTTCGATTCCTTTGAGTGCGCCTTTGATCTTTTGATCCTGCGATCGGGGCCAAGCCGCCGATGCCATAAGAGAAATTGGTGTGGCCGCCATCGCAGCGATGTCGCTTAAAGCTTGAACCACCGCTTTACATCCAATCTCTGCCGATGACATTTGGTCCCAAGTAAAATGAGTGCCTTCGATGAACTGATCCGTCGTCATCACTAAGTTTTTAATGGGGGGAGTTGGCACTATGGCGGCATCATCGCCGATAAGCCGATAGCCTGTTTTGCGGCTGATTTTTTGAATAAGCTTTAGGAATTCGGCCTCGGTCGTCATGGGAGGTATTGTGACAAAGGACAGCAAAGATGTCACGGATCTCGTTTTATGTTAAACACATCGGTCTACACGGAAGAAAGAGGCAGCTTATGAGTCGATTCCATACATCTATCTTATTTTTTACTTTAATGACTTTTGCGTCCTTAGTCGGCTGTAGTTCTTCGTCAAAGTCTGTACAGGTTCCTCAGAAGTTGAGGCCCTTCGAAAAGTTCTCCAACGAGTTTTTTAACGAGCTCCAGAGCCTCAACCCTAGTTTTGCGGTGGGGATAGGTCTCCATCAGTATGACGACCAGTTGACGATTCCCGATGATCAGTATCGCCAACGTATGCTCGATTTCTATGCTCAAAGCAAAACCAAACTCAAAGGCTTCGATCATTCTCAGCTCAACTCTTCCGAACTTATGGATTATCACTTGATGTTGAATTACCTGGAACGTGCGGAGTGGAGTTCAAATACTTTTAAAAGCTGGCAGTGGGATCCTTCCAATTACAATCTCGGAGAAGACATCGCTCTTGTTTTAGAAAGCCCACAGAAAAGCGAAAAAGAAAAAGCCTTAGCCGTTTCTAAAAAGATGGCATTATTCCCCAAATACTACGAAGCGGCGCTCAAGAATATTTCTAAGCCCACGCGCGAGCATTTAGCTCTCGCCATCAAGCAAAACAAAGGGACGGTGGAGTATCTTAAGAGCACCGTACAGTCCAAGAGTCGCTCGCTTCGCGGTGACCCAGAGAAAGAATTCCAAACTCACTTGAAAACAGCCGTTGAGGCCACCGAGAATTTTGTGCGAGATCTGGAAAAGCTCAATGAGTCCGCTTCTAAATCTAAATTTCGAAGCGCCTACCGTGACTTCCGCCTCGGTCAAAAGCTCTATAGCGAAAAATTTAGTTTCGATTTGCAGTCGAGCTTCACCAGTGAGGAGATCTACAAGCGCGCTCTCAAAATGCGGCAGGAAACTCATTCCTCGATGGCTAAAATTGCCGACGACCTGTGGCCGAAGTATTTCCCAGGTCAAAAGCCTCCTAAAGATTCCATGAAAAAAATGAGGGAAGTGATCGCTAAAGTCTCTCAGAATCACGTCAAAGCTTCGGAGTTTGTTCCGACGATTCAAAAGCAAGTCCCTGAACTCTGGGATTTTGTCGTCGCCACAGATTTGATGACTCTGGATCCGAAGAAAAAGCTACAGGTTCGTGAAACTCCGACCTATCAACGCGGCTTTGCCGGAGCGAGTGTTGATTCTCCCGGTCCCTATGACGGTGATCGAGAAACCTACTATAACGTCACTCCGCTGGAGGGAATGACTCCCGAGCAGGAAGAGAGTTATCTGCGGGAGTACAACAATTATACTTTGCAGATTCTTAATATCCATGAAGCCATCCCTGGTCATTACGTCCAACTGGTCTACGCCTCTAAAAATCCAAGCTTGGCCAAAAAGATCTTCGGCAACGGAACGATGGTCGAAGGCTGGGCCGTCTACTCGGAACTCGCGATGATGGAGGCGGGCTACGGGAATCGCGAGCCGGAACTGTGGCTGATGTATTACAAATGGCGACTCAGAGTGATCACGAATACGATTCTTGACTACGGTCTTCATAACTTGAATCTCTCCAGAGACAAAGCGATTCAGATGATGGTGCGCGATGCTTTCCAGGAGCAAGAAGAGGCCGAGAAGAAGTGGATTCGTGCGGGAGTTTCTCAGGTTCAGTTGGTCAGTTATTTTGCTGGCTTTGTCGAAATTCTTGATTTTCGTGAGGAATTAAAAAAGAAAATGGGTGATAAATTTAATTTAAAACAATTTCATGAGAAATTTTTAAGTTACGGAAGCGCCCCTATTAAATATATTAAAGAACAAATGCGAAAAGAGATGTTATGAGCTTAGGTGCAGACCCCTATTTAATATTTAAAGAATGGATGGAGACGGCGGAGAAGGCTGGTGTCATCGAGCCGAATGCAATGGTGATATCGACCATCGATGAGCAGGGCCAGCCGGATTCGCGGGTGGTTTTATTAAAACGGACGATCGATGGAGTGTTCTATTTTTTTACCAATTATAACAGTCCCAAATCACGGCAGCTCCTGAAGAACCCAGTCGCCGCTTTAAACTTTCACTGGAGATTTCCGGTCAGTCGCCAGGTGCGCATCAAAGGGACGGTGATGAAGGCCAGCGCGGAAATTTCGGATGAGTACTACTCAACACGATCTCGCGGCAGTCGCATTGGCGCTTGGTCCTCTCCGCAAAGTCAGCCCATCGAGAACCGCAAGGTGCTCGAAGATCTGGTAAAATCCTTCGAAGAAAAATTTGCGGACCGCGAGATCCCTCGGCCTGAATTTTGGGGAGGATTTGGAATTCGCCCGACGTCCATTGAGTTTTGGGAAGACGGTCAATATCGACTTCATACTCGATGGAAGTACGTCAAAGACGGGGATACGTGGAAAGCCTCCATGTATGCTCCCTAATCTAGTGCGGATCGTAACTCCTCTGCGATCTCTTCGCTGAGGGGTGTACGGTCGAGGCGATGGAGTAATCGTCGATAGTTTTGACGATTGCTTTCGTCGACGAAGGGTTTAAGACTTTTTGCGATTTCGACCGCAGCATTCACGCTGCCCTCGACAAGCACCGACGCGAACACCTCATCCATACGGTCTCTTTGCGAGGGCTGATCGATACGGTGAAGCTCTTGCATGGCGAGAGAAATACTTTCCGGATGATAAAATAAAATCACATGATTCAATATGGGCTCCACGAGAGTTGGATCGGCGGTCTGGGTGGATAATATTCGCAGAGCCTCCATTTTAACTCCTGCGGATTCGAAGGGAAGAAATTCTTTAAGGAACGGAGCTATTCGATCATCTTTATAGTTGTGTCTTAAAACCCAGCTTCGTAAGGTGCGGAGAGTTTTGGTGATGTCCTCATACACGGCGATTTCGTAGGACTGCGGGTCAGATTGAGGATATTTGCAGTTTCTTACTTTAAGGCAGTTTCTCAATGTTTCTAATTTTTGTTGGAAAAACGCATAAGGTTCGGCAAAAGCTCTCTGCATCTGGAGCTGTAGAGGTTGAGTCACCCTTGCAGAGGGAACGGCCACTTGAGCCGATCTTTGAGAGTTTGTTGCGGTCCCAGGATCTTTCGACAGTTGTGCGGACCTAAACTGAGCTTGAGGAACAGATGGAAGTGGGGTGTGTCGGCTTTGAGGAGCTGGTGAATTCCATTGGATCAGAAGGAGCGAGCCCGCGGAAATCATCCCCAGCGGGAGTAGGTAGTGTTTCATACCACATCTCCTTTCAAAGAATCTCTGTGAATGGAATAATCGTCGATCACGGGACGTCGATTTTGAGTGGGTCTCGGACGGGGCAATGGAGCTCGTTGGGGTGGCGTCGATGGATAGGATTCCATGCGAGGAGCGGCGAGCGAACTGGTCTCGGCCCGCGTTTCAACAGTGGAAGAGATGAAGCGCGACCAATCCTTTTGTTGATGCTTCACCCAAAACTGTTGATCGTTTCGCGCCCAGCGATGTCCTGGGTTGGTCCATCGACATCGCGATGCGGGTCCGCCGTTGTAGGCACTATAAGCGGAGCGATTGACAGTTTCGATATTGACTGGATTTGAAGAGCAGGGGGAGCGAATACTTTTTTGTCGGCCATCGTAAAGAATGTCCATGGCGTAAACCATATGCCGTTGAAGATCGTAAACTTTGCCAGAATTAATAAAGACTCCGTGAGATCTGTTATCAATTTGCATCATGCCATGGCCATGATCGTGATCGCCTTTAAAGAATCGAAAGAGTTGATCCCGTCCTAATCGGTAATGAGAAAAATAGCTCTCTTGATGAGCGGTAGCGAGCACCAGCTGGATCCAACCCTCAACGTCGACTGCGGACGCTTGCGGCTCTCTTCGTTGCAAGTAGGCGGTTGCGGTCTCGTTGATGTATTTGTGCATTTCGCGCATGTAGCGAACGCGTTCTGCGTCCTTGGACGCGTTATCATCAAACGTCACTTCGTTGTAACGGTCGCGAAGGGGAGCTGCATGTTCTTGTGGGAATCCGCAACTGAAGGGAGCGGCGCCAAACTGCCAAGTTCCGCTGAGTCGTTGAGGACAGTTGCGATTGTTTTGCGCGCGTCGACGATTGCGTTTGGCCTCTGACGAACCACACGCCATGGTTATACTTGCGATGATGATCAATGAGATCCAATATTTCTGTGACACCCAAACCTCCTATGCTCTTTCTGAGCAAAGGAGGGACCGCTTTTAAAACCATGGAAAGGGACTCTCGCCAGAGTCCCAAAGAGAAAATTACAAAGCCGCTAACAAATTTCGGCCCCAACAAAAACCCCGGCTTATAGCACCCATAAAAGGTACGCCGATCCTTTTAGTAGGACTCGGAGTGGAAGGGGCGGTCGGGAGTGGTGGTGGGTGACTTTTGGACGGTGAGGTAAATGCGGCCCAACTCGCGGCCGTCGGACGTGGTCACACGCACTTGCATTTCTCCGTCGGTAAAGTTTTGTTTTGTGGTGTATCCGCGAAATCCCAAGTCTCGCCCACCCATGACTTGCATAGGAACGGTGTCGGTTTTGCTCCAGCCCTTGGCTGTTTTAAACCACCACTCCATGTTGATGCTTTCTTTAAAGAATGAAGGAGCGAATACACTGGTGAAGCAATAAATCTTATCATTGGGCTCGGCGATAAAGGTTTGCGCCCCACGCTCCCAAATTTTGTACCATGGGCGATCGTACGACAAAACAAAGTTCCCGTTTTCTTTTTGAATGCGGTGATAGATTCCCATTTTTTCCACGGAGAGAGGCACTGGGGGTAAAAATGCGGTGAGATACAGAACTAAAAACAAAACGTGAACAAATGCACCGGGGAGAAAGATATCGCGCACCAACTCTTTTTGGGTGATATTTTCAAATTTCGAGATCAGATAGATAAAACTCAAATAGAAAATTCCTGAGATGACCAGCGAAAACAAAAATGTAAAGAATCCGATGTGCTGCCACATCACCGGGATCAGATAAACAAAATAGGAGCAACTGCACAGAGCAAACAGTCCAAAGCGAATAATATCGCCGATATCTTTAACCATTTGAAATTCATTGAGCACTAAAAGAAGGGCAAAGCCCCCGATAAAAATAAATGAGCTCCAGAGCGAAGCGCTCTTAAAGTAAAAAATCATGTAAACACTAAGTAGGGCTCCTAAAAAAAAGTGAATCACCTCATGACGATAGGGCCAGAGTTTGCTGAGAAAGCGATGTTGGAACAGATGAGAAACGCGAACCGACTTGTCGGCGATGAGAAATCCCCCGATCACCGCCAAATAGACAAACTGTTGTAACAGTTGAAACGAATCATCAATGCGCGAAACGGTGAGCAGATCGAAGGCAAAGCCTCCCAAAAAGAAACTTGCTGGAAAATAAGGCTTATAGGTTGCGATGAGTTGTTTCATGTTTTCGTTGCCTTCTAAAATCAATGCTAAATACAATTAAAGGCTATGACAATATTTAAAAAAATCATCGACAAAGAAATTCCAGCCACCACCGTTTACGAAGACGACAAGTGCATGGCTTTTCGCGATGTCCAGCCCCAAGCGCCCACCCATATCCTTATTATTCCTAAGAAGGAAATCGTCTCCATGGCGAATTTAACCTCGGAAGATAAGGAACTGATGGGGCATATGTTAGTCACGGCCAGTCAGATTGCTAAAAAAGAGGGGATTGCGGAGAACGGCTACCGTCTCGTGATCAACACGAACCGCGACGGTGGCCAGTCTGTCTATCATTTGCATATGCATATTTTGGGCGGCCGACAGCTCAGTTGGCCCCCGGGATAGATCTACGTGTAGTCCGGCGGGTTATTGGGATCCATCGGAAGATCTAAAAGACTGATATCAAAGAATAAAATTTTTCCTTTGTGACGGTAAGCAAAGCATCCATTTTTGCTGGAACTGATGTTGTAGCCCGCACTCCAAGAGTGGTGTCCGTGGAGTTCTCCGACGGAGTTTGCAACGTGGTGAGGGTCCGTGTAGATCGCCATCACGTCGGGGATCGTGTTGTCGCCCACCGGGTTGCGGTGCCAGAAGCGAAACTCACTATGTTCGTCATAGAATTTGCCGGTGTGTTTATCCTTCATCGCGAGCTGCTCGGCCGTATGATAAAGCGCACGCATCTTTGGGTCGTTCAGCATCTCTTCGTAGTGAAGGTAAAATTCAGGAGTTTCGGGAATCACCGGATACGCGGCCTGCCAGTGGGTTTCCTCAAAGTAAAGGTGGCTGTGTCCCATGTCGGGGAAAAAGATGAATTCGGCATATTTATTTTGCAGAGAAACTTCAATGTGGCGAGTGACTGATTTTATAAAGAGTTCGTTGATCTTAACTCGGTTCACCGTATTGAAGCCGCGATGAGTGAGGTAAAACTGATCATCCTCTTTACTATAGAAAGCGCGGGCATCCAGTCGTTTGCCGCTGTTGTAGATCTCATCAAAGCGCTGAGCCATCTCTGGGAGCGTGTAGTTCCAGCGAAAATCGGAGTTATAAACAATCGGCTCATCGGCCGCAGGAGCAGCACAACGGGTTTTCGAAAGTTCGAGATCAAAGCCAGATGGCTCTGCAAAGGCTGAAAAAGACATCAAGCCGATGATGACGAAAATTAGTGATTTCATTGTTCCCCCCGAATTCACCCCTGAATTTCTACTAAAAGCCCCATACTCTTAATAGAAGCCCGAACGTAATGGACGAGACATCAAAAGAAAATCAATTTCGAAATCGATAATAGGATCTACAGGGCGGGCCCGTTGACACCCGGTAAAAAATTTAAGAGCTCTTCTTAAAAATTAAGAAACGCGAGCAGCACGAACTCGGTCTGATCACCGCGGAACTGACCGAGATCGGATGTTTTGCCGGTGTCTTCGGAGCGATAACCGCGAAGGTTCACTTTATTCGAGACATTCAAGATAAAGTTAAAGTTTCGATTGAGGGTAAAACGGAGTGCGGGACCGGCTTTGATCAAATGTTCATGCAAACGGTTGTTTCGTTGGCGGGACGTATCGTTCACACTCGAAGCATTGTACCAGTTGTCTTCTGCACCGAAGAACAATCCCAAACCAAAGCCAGGGGCCATCTTATACCAAAGCGTCGCCCAATGATCTAAATCGTAACGTTTGGTGTTGCTCATGATGAGATTGTCAGGAGTGCTGTTCTCGTTTTCGTAGGCGGCCTGCGTTTGAATATGCCATGTGAACTTGGGCCAGTACTCGAGATCAAAGTGTCGGTTGATCGTTTTAGAGATAATAAACTCGTTGCGGATCGCTCCGATCTTTCTTTGCGCTTGGCTTCCCTTGCTCGTGGGAAAGTAGGAGCGAATTTCCCAAAAGACTTCGATATCTCCGGGGAGAAGCGCCAGATTATATTGAGTGTATCCGACAATAAAATCTCCGAGGAGCATTTCTTGCTCTTTAAGAGTCGTTTGATTTCCAAAATCATCGTAGGAGGCGGAGTTGTAAATAAAAGGCGCGCGCAAACTGATTTTGCTCGAACTATTGATACGATAGTTGGCGGACACAAAATTATACATGTTGTAGCCGGTGCCACCACTCTGGAGTCCTTCGCCCTTAAGGCCCGTGAGACTAAACGCGCTCATGCCCCAATTCGAATCTCCGGAAGAGAGTGTCTCGAGAACCGAAAGAGAAGCGGATGCCTCGAAAGCCAACGATGTAATAAGGATAGCGACGAGCGCCCAATGTGCTGAAAATTTTCTCATACTTCCCCCAGAAGCTGGCGCATGGTTCCAAATTCCGCGGCTAATTTCAAGCGTTTTATGAACCTTAACCGAAAATTAAAAATGCCCGTGTTGATCTTTTGATGACGTTGTGTAACGTTGCCGGTGTCCCATGGGGGGTCTGTGTCACAAAATTTTGTCGGTCTTCTTAAGTCTACCTTAGTCTGTTCGGTATTGGTTTATCTCAGTGTGAGCTGCACAGGCCCACGCAAGCCCGTTTTTACTCCCGGCTACGAAGCTCCTCAAAACTCCATCACCGTAATGACCTATAACGTGGAGAATCTCTTCGATACTCAGCATGACGAAGGTAAAAACGACGAAACCTATTTGCCCCTGGTTGTGAAAGGCGAGAAGGTCAAAGCTCGATGTCGTTTAAGTAACAACGCCGAGTTTCGCGCCACCGAGTGTATGACCAAAGATTGGAACGACAAAGTCGTCGCAAAAAAAATGCGTCGTCTTTCCGATGTTCTTAGGCAAGTTAAAGGTGGAAAAGGTCCTGATATTTTACTTGTGCAAGAAGTGGAAAATCGCCGCGTCCTCGAACAGTTTCGGACCGAGCACTTGTCAGATCTGGGCTATCAACCGGCAATCCTTGTCGAAGGACCCGATGAGCGGGGAATTGATGTGGGCCTCTTAACTAAACTCCCAGTGGTCGATCCGGTGAATTATCATGATTTAAAATTTACTCCGACGGCGGAGCTCCCCGCGGAAAAAATCAGTGCCACGCGCGGGATTTTAGAAGTGACTGTGAGACTTCCAGATGAAACGTTAATGACTGTTTTAGTTGTGCATTTGCCGTCCCAGGGCTCTCCAACGGAGTCCCGTCGTCAGTCGCTGGCTAAGATTAATAAAATTAAAGAAAGTTTACCAAAAGATCGTCTCGTTGTGGTTGGTGGCGATTTTAATATTTCGTCCAGCGAGGAAAACTCGCAGAAGTTATTAACTACACAGATGATGGATAAGTGGGGAGTGTCTCATTTTATCGGCTGCAACAATTGCCCGGGAACTTATTTTTATCCTCGGGAGCAGCAATGGTCATTTTTTGATGTCTTTTTACTTTCACCCAACTTGCTCGAAGAGGGCGCGGGTCCGTGGAAAGTGATCACTCAGAGTATTCGTATCGAGAACAATAGTGTGTACCAAAGCAATAAATTTGGTTCACCGGCGCGATTTGATGAGCGCAAGAAAGATGGCGTGTCAGATCACTGGCCCATCGCATTTGAGATTATAAAACGTTAATCCGGGGGGAATAACATGAAGGGGATTTTACTATTTATAGCGCTCGCTACGATGGCGACGGCGTGTGGGCCACGCGATGTGCCGGTTCGAAGAGATGGAAGTAATGGCACCGTCGGCGCGCAAAGCCTTGTTGTTCTCGAGGACGATGGTGAACGTCCTTCCACCTGCCCCGCGAAGTTCACAGACTCCGTGGATCTTGCAAGCCCCGAGGAGCATGATGAGGGCGTACTGAACGGTTCGATCTATGCCGCACTTTCTGCTGGCGATAGAAACTGTTTCCGTATTGGTAGCATTGTGAATATTCGAAATAAATCCAAAGAAAATCCAGATGCGCCCGTTCGCGCTCGGGTGAAAGTGACTAAAGTTGAAATCGTACCTGTCGATAAATTAACAAAGTCGCACGCGAAAGCTTTGGGTATGACTTTAGGAGAAATCAAAGATTACGCCGAAACTCAAAACGAAGCGGCGAAAAAAACATTTAATCCCAAGGGAATGGTGAATATTACGTTTTTCGATTTTGTGGGCAATGACTCCACTCCGGTAGAACCCCCGGCAAAATTTGTCGCCTCGGTTTACGAAAAAGAAGGGGATCGTCCGCAAACCTGCCCCAAAACATTTCAAGATCAAATGAGCATCTCCGCTCCAGAGGATCAAGACGAATACATTAAAGTCGGGCTCATCACGGCGACATTTTTGGCTGGGGATCGCAACTGTTTCCGCGTTGGAACTATCGTCAATCTCCAGAATAAGACGAAAGAATCTCCGGAGGCTCCGATTCGCGCTCGATTGCGCGTTGTACGCATCGAAGTTCTCCCGATCGAGATGATTGGTAAAGAGCAGGCTTCGGCCTTTTCGACTTCGGTCGATAGTCTCATGGCCACGGTGAATCTGGAGATGGAGAAAGCCAAGGCGGTTTTTAATCCCAAAGGTATGGGAAGCTTTACGTATTTTGAGTACGTAGGTGATTAACAAAAAATTCAGAGGACTTTATGATTCGATTTTCAGTTGTTTGTTCTTTAATGGTTTGGTGTGGAGTTTCCTACGGCACCTCATTTAATTGCGGAGATGAGGGTGCTCTGTTTGTTGAGGTTGTGGATCAATCGGTTTCATCAGCGATTCTAGGAACTGGAGAGACGATGAGCTCTCCACTGCCGTTAGAAGAGACATTGAAGGGCGCTGTATATGAGTTTCTCGTAGATACCTCTTATGATAGCAAAGTGTGGTACGTCATTACCGTGAAAGACTCTCACATTGTTGATGGTGAGATCTGGATGGGCGGAAATGACAGTGATGATTATTTCGGAAAGAAGATCAATACTCCGCTTCCTTGTGAAAAACTTTAGAATCAATGGATCGCGGCGATATTAACGAGAGATTGTAGTGCCCGAAGACGAGTGCAACTGCTGCACGGGAACATTCGGGCAGCGCGGTTGCGCTAATCGTCCCGGCATATAGTTATCCTCGATCCGCGCCGTCCATCCGCCACGGCTCCCGTCGGCGCGTTGAATGAGACTGAGTCCTTCCTGCTGACAAGCGGATCCATTCTCTCCACGATGAGCCGCTAATCGATGTAGTGCAAATTTCGAAGCCAAAGTGAATTGAACATTGGCGCAACGTCCATCGTGGAACTCCGAGTGATTTCGCTGGCAAAACGTGTGGGCCGGAGTTTGATTTCGCATATTTTCTAAAACGGTTTTTAGCCCCCAGGCGTGATTACCGATCGCCGTCACTTCCCCCGGATTAATGCCTTCGCCTTTAAAATTGATGTAATCAATCAAAGAGAAAATTCCCTCTTCCGTAGTGATGAGTCGCTGCAATTGGGTGTAGATGTGTTGAGTTTGATGGCTGCTCTCTGCCGCGGCGAGAATATTATAGACCGAGCGCTGCATGCGATAAGCCGCGTATCGGGCCTGGAGCGCCAGGACGGAAGGGTGTCTGAGGAAATCGTGGAGTTCTCGAAATTGAACGGCTTGATGATACGCCCGCGGGTTGAGTGAGCGAAGACTTGAGAGATCGTCCGAGCGACGGAGAGCTTCGGCATTTTTTGAGGCCAAATCAAATTCCTGTTTGTTCTGCCACGGGGATGGACCGATCTTATCGACATCCAGCCATTGGGGGATACGGGCAGGGAACTGAGGATGTTTTTGGATTTCTGCACGTAGAAATTGAATCAGAGGGGGGAAGCTTTCGGTGAGCTGAGACTTAGCCCCTGCGGGATACCAAATGGCGTGGAGTAAACCGAGCGAAGGAAAAGGCTCCGTGTTTTTCCAAAACGTAAAACTGTTTTCGCGACAGCCCGTCTCGTTCTGTAAAATTCCACGAGCCAGTCGATCTAAAAAATCGGGATGATTTAAAAGAGACAAATTCAGAGGATAGCGGCGACGAAGTTCGGGTTGACGAGATTCATAGTTGCGAAGGAGTTGCGTCGCTTGGTGCTGTTCTTCACGATTCAGCTGTTTCCACGGGGAGCAGACGACGGGCCGAGGGGGAGCCGCAGGCTGAGGCGCGGCACACACTCCCAAAGCTGATAACAAAATGACCGCCCAACATAACGATTTCATGAGTTTCCCCTCGGTCTCTGAGTAGCAAACGCTGTACCCAGGAACGACCAATTAAAGCCCTTTTAGAGTGGAATTATGTCTAAAAACAAGACAATTGTTGAAGGCTATGAGGGAAAGTGTGGTGATTTCCTCGCCTTTTAAGCAATTTTAGCACCTTAGATTCAAATCACCTCCAGCACCAACTCCCGGTGTTACAAGTTAAAAAAATATATTTCAAAAAGCTTTACGATACGTCCTATGGACTCTTTCTCTGGTAAAAGTTTTAAACCCGTAGTGCCCATTGGACCTCGATGCCTGGTAGCTTAATGTACCGCTACATGGTTTTTAGCTCCTTCCAGCCACAGATTTTCCTCACTACCGCTGGAGCGACTGTGTCCCTGATTAACAGGGTCGCAAAGCAGGCTCTTAGCGTATAAGATTTTATTGAGGGACCTCCAGGGTCCAGGCAGACATCTCGTATAATGGCTGCCTGTTTTTTTTGCGTCTAATGCTCCCAATGTATAGAGGCAAACTTTTCATTTCGTCGTTTAAACTTTAGTTCCTTAAACAAGCTTAAAATTTGCTCTAACTGAATCGGAGTCGATCTCCAGTAACGCCCCCTGGTAGGGCCGAAAACAGGTTCTTCCAATTACGATGAACATACCGACGCTTATTTTCCAAGTCGATCTGATCCCACTTAAGCGTGTAAAGTTCACTGGAACGCAGTCCAGTAAGATGGGCTAAGGCCCAAAAGGGATACCACGCAAGGGTGACTAGTGTAATCCAGGAACTGGATAATAATCCCTAGTATTTTAGACTAATTGTTTATCTCAGCAGATAATAATATAATTTAACGGCTGCGGCGATAGCTGTCTCTGCTATCAGTTCCACTGCCAAAATTAAATGGAAAGCTAAAAGTGAGAAATACAAAATTATTTTTGAATTCCGGAGTCAGCGATGTAAAATCACTGACGTCATTGTCCTTGTATTTAGTGTATTTCATCAAATGATATTCAAGATTGATCGCAAACCAAGAAACGAAAGAATATCCCACGCCCAACTTAAAACCGTTACCGCCAAGTCCTGTTTTATCAACATCGTCAAAAGCGAGAGCTGAAGCGAAGAGAAAATGTGCATATCCTCTTAAACCCATTTCAGATTGATATCCCATATAAAGGCCAAATGCTGCTAAGCCTGCCTTAGTATCAGTCGTACTAAGGAATCGGTCGTAAGTGCTTCCGGCCAATTGAAGTTCACCGCCTACTTGAAAGCCTGAGGGCGCTTGATAACCCATTTTAAAACCAAGCTCGGTCATCGAAACATCATCTTTTGAGCTACCGCTTTCCCATTCTCCCTTTATAGCTGCACCAATATATGGCTCAAAGTGAAAACCAGCTTGAGACTGAACTGCCACAAAGAACATGGGAAAGAAGAAAGAGAACTTATAGAAAAAAGACACGGGTCACCTCAATAAAAATTGTTTTCTTAATCAAAGCACATGATGATTGCAGCTATCAAGTTAGTGTTGTGACGTATTACAGACTTAGGTCGGGAAGATTTTTATTTATTAAGTTCTCTTAATAGATTTCGAGACTTTTGCTTTGAAATGGTACGGTCGTCCGAAAGAAAATAAATGTAGTTTACGTTAAAATAAGCATACCTTTTGTCTACGCTGTTCGAAAATATCTTATTTAAGTATTAAATTTTTGGCATAATAAAACTATGAATTTCAAACACTTTTTATTCGTTGCGACTTTAATTGCATCGACGTCTTCGCTAGCTCAATATCAGCGCTCTTACGCAAAACCCAGCCTGGATGATAATTACTCTTTTAGTGGTGGGAGTTCGTTTTTCGTCAGTGGTTCGTTATTTTATATGGGCGATAGTGTAAATTTGTCGTCTTCTAGAGACCGTTTTGATTTGTTGGGACGGCTCATTTTAGGATACAAGTACAATGACTGGAATTTTGGACTTGAGCTAGATTCGGATAACGAAAAAAACACTTTTAAAGATGCTTCTGGGGATACTGAGTATAGCTGGTCGAGAACTGCTGTTGGAGCTATGGCAGGATATAATTATAAAAGTTTTTTCCTAAATCTTACGCTATTTGCTATGCCGACCTTAAAAACCAAAGCCCCATCTATTTCTGATACGACTTATAGTGGGGATTTGGGGTATCAGTTAGTCTTGGGATATAATTATGATGTTACAACCTACATGACGTTAGGTATTCAGTTAGCTTATAGAGCATTTGAATATAAAAAAATGAAAACGGGTGGTGCGGAAACAAATTTATCAGAGAAATATAATACGTCCGCATTCGACCCGTTTATTAATGCCACTTTTTATTTTAGATGAAGAACTATATTTTTCTTTCTTTTTTACTAATCTTTGGAGCTTCAGCGTGTAGCGTTCCCAATCTATTTGGAAATCGTGATAACGAAGGTTCAATAGAAAATTTGAGTTGTTCGAATAATGATTTCGGCCCAACTCCGTACTCACAATCTTCAAGCAAGAAATTGCATTTGCATAGCATCAAAAGCTCATCAGCTTCAAGCATAAAAAGGGACACGAAGCTATTTTCTCTCATCGATTTAAACTGCGTGAGTAAAAAAGGTTTAACGTCGCAGTTTAAATCTCTGGGTAGAGTCGAAATTGAAAGATCTAAGATTTCATCGGCATCAAAAATGAAAATACCTTTTTCTATCGAAAGTTTAAATCTTGCATCTGATGTAAGCGTTCATAGTTTAGAGAATATAGCGCAAAAGGACTCATGCATTAAATATATCGAAGAAGATATTCAATTAGATTTATATGCGACACCCAACGATCCTCAGTTTTCACAGTCTCGACATTTGACGGCACTAAGTATGCCGGAGGCGTGGGACTTTTTCTACCATCCCACTCAAGGAATAAATCAGACGGTTGTGGTAGCGGTGATCGATAGTGGAGGTGATGTGGACCATCCAGATTTAGATGCGAACAAATGGGTAAATACCGATGAAGTTGCGGGTAATCTCACCGATGATGATGGCAATGGATATGTAGATGATGTCAATGGCTATAATTTCGTATCTAATATTGGAGATCCCAACCCTCAAGCAGGTAACAAACACGGAACTTTTGTAACGGGAATTATAGCTTCGAGGCACAATAACTCCGTAGGTACAGCTGGAATGATGGGGCAGTACATTCAGATCATGCATTTGAATGCTTCAGGAGCAACTGCATCTGTCAGTAATTCGGCGGCAAACCAAGCTATAATCTACGCAGTAAACAATGATGCGGATGTGATCAATATGAGTTTTGGAGCCCCGCAGGATTCTCCGGTCATGCGAACAAACGTAGAAAACGCAGTGGCCGCAGGAGTGTTTTTAGTCGCCGCAGTTGGAAATGCGGGAGAACTTCTAACTTCGTCAAATCTAGCAGTACCGGCGTCTTACGCGGCGGCTATAGATGGATTTATTTCTGTGGGCGCGATTTTGTCTGATGATGATTCTTATGCTTTTTTCTCCAACTACAGCAGCTATTACGTTGAGATAATGGCACCAGGCGGAGAAAATCTTTCTAGTGGAATTTATACCACTACCCCCGGCAGTGATCCCATTAATAGTTATGAAAGGACTTTTGGAACATCAATGGCTGCTCCGGTGGTAAGTGGTGCAGCTGCTTTAGCTATTGCTTACTTAAAGTCCAGAGGGACAAGCTACACACCGGCTCAGATAGAAGATCTTCTTAAGAATTCGTCAGTAACTTCGACAAATTTATCAGGTAAAGTCCAAAACTGTAGAGCGCTTGACGTAATTGAGTTATCGCAATCTCTTCAGTAGATGGCAAGTACCTTGTCAATAATTTTCTCATTTCATTGCAGCGAAAATAAATATCAATAAAAATTATTTATTAGATAAGGTTTTTTGTACATTCGTACTTCTTGGAAAAACAACCAGATCCTAAATAGTTCAATTAGTCTAGTAACCAAATGTTAAAAAAAATTAATCTCATTATTGGGCATTCAAGCCTTTAAAGAATTCTAGTTTAACTCCGATCTTACTAGCTCAACTATTGGAGGACAGGGTGAGGCATTTCTTTTTTATTTTCTTCGTGATTTTTTTCAACGTAACTTGGTCTCAATCAAATGCGGCTCTAGAAATTGTTTATCCGATTACAGGCATCACAACCTACTCCCAAGATCTCTCACAAGAAATTGTCATACAGTCGAGTTCTCCATTAACAAGCATTACAGTTAATGGTTCGCCCGCGACACTTCGTTTTGATAACGGGTATTCGGTCAGTTTGTTTTTTACTGAATCTGGTATAAAAAATCTGGCTGTGGTAGCTATAGACGAAAATGGTATTTCAAGTGAACTCAATTCGACTTTTGATTTCCAGTACGATGCCCAAGCACCAATCATTTCTGCGGGTCAACCATCAGCAGTTTCAAACTCACAATCTGTTATTCTATCTGCGTCTGTAACAGACTCTTCACCAGTAAGACTTAGCGTTTATAGAAATTCGACTATAGTTTACAGTGAAGATTCAGGTTCGTTAAATCAGAGTTTTCAGCTCCAAGAGGGAAACAATATCTTCAAGATAGTGGCGTTGGATAGGGCTGGGAATCAGTCACGTTCGACTGGGGATCTCTGGGATTGTCGGCAGGAGTTGGAGCTTTGACGGGCGGAGTTATAAGCTATTTGGGAGGACCGGTTGATCAGTTATGGTATAAAGATGCTATCCTATATAATTCTGTAGCGAATAACGCAAAAGATGGATATCTATGGCTCGGCAACTACTTCTCAATTGTTTTTTCACATATACCCAACTCAGCAACCCCAAATGGAATACCAAGCGATTATTGTCAAAATCGTCCGATGGAGTGTAGGCAAAATGGAAACTAATATGTTAGAAAACCGCGAAAAATCGATGTCCATTGCGGTCCCAGCGTTAGCTATGTTTGGTTTGACGTTTTTGTTAAAAGGTGACTGTGATTCTGATTACAGAAGTGCCATAGCTTATAATCTTTTTATTTGTGCCTTTTGTATTCTAAGCATCATTTTTTACGCGAAAAAAAACCCAGTTTGGCGAAAAATTCTATATCTATCTATAACCATCTTGATCTTAGAGTGTCTTTTTCTTTGGAGAAACCCTTTTCTCCATGCCATTTTATTGTGCACAACTTCTTTATTTTTTTCATTATACTATTTTGCAGTTCGAAATGCTGTTTTAGTCAGAGCAATTTTTGGATTTGGTGTATTTGGGGTCGGGATAATTTTTATTCGTGGACATTGTGTTGATCCAATTTACTTGAACGTAACGTCGATCGTTCTTTTTTATGTAACGATAGTTTCGTTTTTAATTGAAAGAAGTGTGACTCTCAAGCGTATACCTAAAAAAACGATTTGCCTGTCCGTGATAGGTCTTTTTAGCATTTTGTATTTGATCATTTTCCTCTACTTCCCATGCAATTACTTGCTATTGCTTATTGCAATTATCGCTGGAAGCTTGAAACTTCTTCCTGAAGAATGATTTTTTTCTAAAAAAGGATGTCTGTGGCGTTACTGGTTTTGGAATTACAAAGAGAGGCGCTTAGTAAAAATGTTGGTCTTACGGACCTGCTTAGGAAAGCATATTTTGTTGCAAGAAAACTTAAGGTTAAAGAACTGGAGGATTGGGTAAACCATGAGCTAAATGGGTATCCCTCAGGGGTTGATCTTCCTCCGTATAGAATAATTCGAGGTATTCCTAAAGCTTGGAATCCGTATCATGGTTGGCAAAGCATAATGTTTGAAAGCTCTAAGACGCAAGAAGCTCTCTCAGTCCGTCCGTGCGCTCAAGCAGCATCTGAAATAGAACACATTCTTAGAAATGCAAGTTCCATTGGCACCTTAACTATGGACTATCCAGCGGAGACCTGTATGGAGTAAATAGAGGCAATGGGTATAGAGTTAAAACCATCACTACATATCTCGTTAGCAGCATTAAGTAAAATTTTAGATTCTGTTAAAAATTTAATTCTAAGTTGGGCTCTTAAGCTTGAGGAAGACGGTATTGTCGGCGGCGATGTGTCTTTTTCTGCTGATGAGATACAAAAGGCTTCTCGAGCGAACTATAATATAACAAATATTTATGGCAATATTGTTGAATCTCAAGTTCAACAGGGTACATCTCAATCAACTCAAAGACTGAGGAGGTGAATGTGGTTGACATAAATAGAAAGCAATTACTTAGATTAAAGTATTTAAATCAGTTATTTGATGAAGTCGGTGGAGATGCAGGTGTAAATATTGACAGCTTAGTAGTTGGTCGGGCAGTTGGCCTTGATAAATTTGAGCACGTAAACGCAATTATCCATTATCTCGTTCATGAAGGTTTGATTAATATTACAACAATGGGGACTCATGAAGGTGGTCCAACTATTGAGTTAACTCACCAAGGTATAGCAGAAATCGAGCGTGCAAGAACAGATCCCCATACTAGAACAGATCTTTTTCCCCCATAGTTAATATTATTAATGTTCAAAATATGCGTGGCTCTCAAATTCAGCAAGGAGTAACTGCAAGCACACAAATTCAAGTTAATCCGGATAGAAACGTCGAAAGTGTATTGGCAAGCCTGATTCAGAGAATTGAAAATGCAACTAAAGCTACAGAAGATCAGAAAGAACTAGCGCGAGCTTATGCAGCGATCATTATTTCGCAATCCAAGATTCCTTCTGAGTCTAGGTCAAATGATTTGGTGAGAAAAACATGGGAAAAATTATCCAACCTAAGTACAGCCCTTTCTTTGACGGATTTCTCTATTAAAGCTGCTTCGGCAATTTACTTATTTTTTGGATTCTAACGCTGTCTTCGCAACTATAGCTAATTACTGTCAGAAAGTAGAGGGTTAGACACTTATGAAGTATTTCACTATGCTAGTAGCAGTAGCTCTGTCGACTTTTCGGTGTGCGATTTTAAGCAAAGAAAATCTAGTTTATTTCGATACGACCAGCCAGAGAAGATTGTGTGGTAATCAAGTGTGGCAAAATAAAATACCTATAAAAAGTTCTAATGAGGATATAGTGGTTACTGCCATCGCGGAGAACGTCGTTGATATAGTGGGTCCAATAATTCCGATCTTCCCTCTGTTTAAAGGTAGTATTTCTGTTTTAGTTCGAGGAAAAATCGGGGAGGAACAGCTCAATAAATGGTTTTTGGCAGATGGAGAACAAAAGGTGTATCCAAAATTTATAAATCAGATTGAGGACAATGGTGAAATACTTTTTGATGTGACCTTTGATGGGTCAAAATTAAATAGTGAAAAGAATGTGAAGCTTAACTTAACGACGAATGAGATTCCTAGTAAGCTTGACTTGAAAATTAAGGAAAGGTGGAACTTTTGGTATTTAGTTTCAAACTACGATGAGCGGAAATCAGATGTGTGTCTTGGAGAGGCTTACAAGTGATGATGGACTATGAATTTTAGTTCCCTCCACTGATCGAATTAGATCATATAATTTCGTGTTGTAATCCACAGGGAGGTCCATGTGATAAATCTAGCTAAATTAAAGATTTTGGTGTTGGTATTTCTTTTCCTTAGCTTACTAGGTTGTCCCAGCAGCGATGACTGTCCTAGCTTCGCGGTCACTTATGTTGGAAATGTTAGGGACCAAAGCAATAACCCTATTCAGGGTGTGTCGGCTTCGTTATCCGTTAGAGGTCTCAACCCTGAAGAGGTAGCATGGACAGATGCCAACGGAGACTTTAGCTTCACACAGTATTTACAAGCGCCTGTTGGAAGTGTTTATTTTGTTTTTTCGAAATCTGGATATTCTAATCTTACTACCGAGACTAAGGAAGTTGCTCCATCCTGTGTTGATACAACGGCAAGATTCGATGGAGAGCTATCTCCGTGATATCGAAATAGTTAAAGTAGGCTCCACTTTATGGCGCTTAATCAGATTAATCCGAATTGGTAGCAAATGGCGGAAGGTTTCACCAGTTTGTGCGAGCGCAGTTGTTACGAAATGGAATATTCTTTCCTCCGTTAGATCTGATTTGAAGCTATGGGGTCGTAAAATTGGGTAACGGCGTAAACCCTTTTTTCATTCTATTTATAAGTAGCTTCTTTATTTCATAGTTAATAAATGGCAGGCTCTGTGCTGTGCCAAAAATCAATGCACTTAACAAAATAAATTTTCCAGTTTTTGTCATGTTTTTCTCCTTTTTTAAGCGTATGAAAACAACCAACACACACCGTCTGACAAAGCTTACCGTTTTAAAACTTCCTCTCAGATTCCTCTCCATATCCTCTTGAAGGGGTTATTTGAGGTTATATCAGGTTACTTTCAAAAGAGATTGAGAGCGCTAACTTATTGATTCTCTTTGTTTTTGATTTTCACTACTTACGCTTGATTTTGCAAAATACCGGCGTGGGGTTTGGTGATGACGTCGCGCTTTAAGTAATTTCAGCACCTTAGACCCACCTTACCACCGAAAACCATTCCGGTGGTATAACTCATTTTTCTAACGCTCAAAGAGCTTCACAATGCGGCCCATGGCCTCTTTCTCGGGGAGAAGTTTCAACCCCTCAGTGGCCCCTTGGACCTCAATCCCTGAAAGCCGAATGTACCTCTGCATGGTCTTTAAATCCTTCCAGCCGCAAATCTTCATCACGACCGCCGGAGCGACCTTATCCCTAATTAATTGGGTGGCAAAGCACGCTCTCAGCGTGTGAAACCTTACCGAGGGGATTCCAGAACCCAGGCAGAAATCTCTTAAGATGACGGCCTGTTTTCCTTGAGTCCAACTCTCCCAATGATGAAATACAAACTTCTCCTGACCTCGCTTAAGTTTTAACTCCTTAAACAAGTTTAAAATCTGATCCGATTCGATCGGTACAGATCTCCAGTATCGACCCTTGGTCGGGCCAAATCCAGATTTACTTGTCCAATTGCGGTGAACATAAAGAAGTCGATTCTCAAAATCGATTTGATCCCACTCAAGCGCATAAAGCTCTCCAGAACGCATTCCCGTAAACAGTGCCACGGCCCAAATTGGGTACCAGGGGTGGTCAACGGTTTGCGCATACGAAAGAAGAGTTCTAATCTGCTCGAGATTTAAAATCTCGGGCATCTTGTCCTCTTCTTTAGTCAAAGATTGAAAGCCATCCGTCGGGGAGTAATTCACGCCTTTAATTCGGCCTGAGAGGATCCCCCATTTGTAGATGGCATCAATTGCTGTTCGTAATCGCTTACGCCGTCCGATGGAAGTTTCTCTTTCCGTGCGATCTAAAACCAACCATGCGCGTGCGCGGTCAATCTCAGTCACTGTAAGTTTCATCCAATCGCTTGTGCGATCTCGAATGATGCTGATGTAGTCCTCCACCGTGCCAATCGTGATTTCTCTTATAAAGATGTCGTTCGATTTTGCGGCGAGTTCCCATTCGTCAACCAAAGTTGACCACAGTGAGCCTTTAGACTCGGCCTCCAAGAGTGCACGCTCTACTTGCACAATGAGTTTCGCATGAACTTTGTGAGCTTCTCTTTCGGTTAATATTCCGTCAATACGACGATCGACACGAACACCCTTAACTTGGGAACTCGTTTTGCTGCATCGTACGCGGAATAAAGTTTGATTCGTTTTTTCGTCAAAATAGGACGTTACTGACATTAGATTCTCCTTTGTTTGGAAGAATCAATAATTAGTAACAAGTCACTTTTCTTAAATAATAGACGTCCGAAGGGTTTGTAGGAGGGGAGTCTGCCTTGATTCACAAGATTTCTAACTCTTGCGGCGCAAGGATTTCCCTTCTTAGTTAACATTCGTAAAAAAGCCGCAGCCTCTTCAGTTGATAAAAAATCAGAGTCTAACCTGACTTCTATCTCGAGCTGATTTTCCTTCACGAATTTTTCGCCTTCGGAAAAACTGTGTCGATTCGATTCTCAAAGATCCCGATTCCGCACTCGAGGCGCGGACTCTTGTTTCTACAAGTAATATTCTTCATAAAATCTCCGTTATCAATGTGAAAAATCTATTTATTTTTTCGTTTCTCAAAAGAGGTATTATCCGATTATTCGTCGCTATCATTTGCTACGGTTCTTGGAATAGATTCTTGGCTTAAATCTTCTAAAAATGGCTCCTTTACCGAACAGGTTTTTGTGAGCGTTTTAAGCTCTTTCTGAAGCTCCTCTTCCGTCAGATCGCGTCGAAGGAGATTGCGCATATATTTCTTTCGGTCGAAGAGTAATTTTTGGATATATGGCTTATGTTTTTCGTAATATTTTTCTAAGAAAATTCCTATAACCGCATTTACAAATTTACTTGGATTTACCGTGCAGTTGGAAGACCGAATGGCCTTCATCTTCTCTTTAATTTCGATTGAATTTTTCTCGGTGAGAATGATTCGAGTTCCCGTGATCTTATTACTTATAAATACCTCCTTTTAATTACTTTTGCTTTTGCCATTTTGGAGAACCTTGAATGGTCCAGATGCAGTGCGCTTCAATAAGTTCATTGCCATTTGTTTTCCACGGCTCGCATCGTTTGCTCACATTGGGATTAGATAACGTATACTCGGTAAGAGCTAAGTCCACACTCCTTTGATCCCGTTCTATCGCAAAAAGTCTGTCTTTTTTTCTGTCGTGGCTTAACTTATCCATAAAGCCCGCACAGCCTCCAATACTTATAACTATCATTACTAATATTCCTAACTGCATTCCTATTTTTCCTCCTATTTCGTCAAAATCCTCATATCTCGGGTATGTGATCTTTTTTGATCTTTTGATTTCGATCATTTCGATGGTTTATGAAGCTTTGCCCGTAGTTGTTTGCTACAAGAAAACTACATTAAAAATACACTTTAAAAATGAACCTATCTGATGATTATTTTCTTATTTTTCAGGTTTAAAAATATCAGTTCTTCTTGAGATAAAAGTAGATCCTGTAGCAAAATGTAGAACATCTGAGGCGATACGGGGTGTGTTTCTAAATACGAAGCCTCAGCTGATTGAACTGCCTTTAAAGTCTCTTGAGATGTGCAAACAACAAGAGTTGCTGCTATTTTCGAAGAATAAATTCTATCCACTTTAGCACTATAAATTTTTGAATTTTGCCTCACGTTTTCAAGTTCCAAAGCGAAATTAATATGAACTCCGTTGATCTCTGCTTGAATAAATCCGTCACAGTTTAATTCGCGCAGTGCTAAAAGATCAGAATTATCAATTAACAGATCTGAAAACTGATATTCATTCTCTCCATAAAATTGTTTTACTGATTTTTTGGATTCTAATACACGCCTTACATCAACCAGAGCAAGGTCATGAGCGTGCTTTTCGCTTCGCTCAGGCGTTTTCTCAGAACACGGTTGAAAGAGGTCTTTCACTAAAGAATACCCTAATTCTGTATGCGAGAAGCACGATAGAGTGCTTCTCCCATTTTGAAAAATTGTCTTTTTAACTAGCCCCATTTTGACAAGAATCTGCAATCTTCGGTTTAGGGGATAATAGCTTTTTACGCCGTTAAAGAATTTCTTTTGCAGCTGATCTCGATTAACGATCTTATTGCGCGTGGCAAAGAGGATCATTTCTTTATCTCTTCCTGTGATTCGCTTTGCCATGACTCAGTCTTGAATTGCCTGAGCCAATGCGAACTGTTGGCTCGTGGGAGTGTCATCATTTACTCCTAATAGCTTTACTCTCACTGTTCGCTCTCCCGAATTGTATTTTTCTTTAATCAGTAAAAGTTCATCTTCTAAATAGTTGTCTGTAATAAATGGGGTTTGAACTTCGATCTCTTGGGTTCCATTTTGCCAGATCCCACGCCCTTTAATGTTTGATAGATCTTGCGCGCGCTTATTCCCTAAAGCCACGGTTGAGCCTTGGGTGGACATCATTTTAAAAACCATTCGCCCCTGAAGGTTTTCTAAAACCTTAGTATCGATGGCGTCTTTAACCGCTTTTTGAGTGGCAAGGATTAAATGAATGCTCGCAGCTCGGGAGAGTTTAGATAAAGACTCAAGCAGACTTCGCGCGTCCTCAATAAGCGCTTTTTTATCGCTTCCTGAGCGCTCTTTTCCAAAAAGAACGCTCGCCTCATCAATCGCAACGACAATCGTATCAAAAGGGCTATTTTTAGGATCAATATTTTTTAGCCTAGATTTTTCTAAATACTTAAATCGATTTTTCATCTCCTCGTTAATGGCTTTAAGATAAGTGACGGCCTCAAGCTCGTTTTTAGCAATCTTTACGCTTGGAATTTCTGAAAACTCCACGACCTCGATTCCCATTTTTAAATCCAAAAGGTAGAGCTGAATATGAGGGGTGGTCTTAAGAAGCGTTAATAAGCACTGCCTAAAAAAGTTACTCTTTCCTCCTCCTGAAGTCCCTGAAATCAAAAGGTGGGGGAGGTCAGATAAGTTTTGCGTGATAAGACCATCTAACGATTCTCCAACGATAAAACTTAAAGGTCTAAGAGAGGTGCTTTGTATTTTCTTGTAGCTTACAAGTTTTGGAATTTCCTTTTCACTTAAGGTGACTTCGATAAACGAACGGTTGTTACCGAGCTCAATGCTTGAAACTAGCTTTCCGAAGGCTGTCGCCATATTTTCACGTTTCTGCTCAAAATCATTTATGCATACTCCATTGGCTTTAAAATTAAGGATTTCTCTAAAGCCTTTAAGAGGCGAGACTGAAATAAGCCTTGGGGTATTTCCAAGGCCATTTGTGATATGGCAAAGCTCAAACTTATTTTCGTACTTTTTAAGTTTTACTAGGTCGGGGATAGCGACCAGGAAATAAACAAGGGCCGTGATGGTTAAAACGGCCATAATAGCGATAACTAGTGAATCCGACCAATTCAGGTTTTTTAAATCTAAATTCTTTCCCAAAAAAAGTTTTACATAAATGGCGGTAAGAAAGAAGAAAAGCCCCATGACAGCATTTGATCCAAGGGTTGAGTACTTGCTAAAGCCGTAGATTGCTCCCTTAAAAAAAGATTTTAAAAGACTCCCTAGAAGAGAAACGAAGTCCGATGACGTTTTTTCACGTTTCATTAGTTAACAACGATTTTCTCTAAGATCTGCACGGAAAACTCACTTCCACTTTTAAGCTCGGCGTATTCTGGCTGGTTGTTCAGATTTTCAGCATGCCTTAGGGCCTCTTGCTCACTGGTTTTTGCAATGCCATTAAAAATTGCGTTTTTTAAAGTAGGCTTATTAGCAACTTGACCTTGAAAGCCTCCTAGAGATTCTTTTTGGGTTAAGGTTTCGCTAATACCCGAGACCATATTTAAACCCATGCTCCCTACAGCCCGTAGACCATTTCGCCCGTGGTAATTTCCCTCAATGCCGTTCTTATTAGTTTTTGAATCCACTGCCTGAGCTGAGAATTCTGCTTCATCCCCATCAGGAAGAAATGCTCGATCAAATCGAATGAGAACTCGTTTACTCGCTCCAAGGCTCGCCTTACCAAAAAGCAAAGTCTTTGCTGGAATTTCAGAAATGGAATTTCCTACAACCATGACTTTACAGATCTGCTCTGGTTCTCTCGTATCGATATCGTTTAAGAGTTTTACCCTAATTGTTGAGCCAAATGAGTTAGACTCAATGGGTGATGTCTCAGCATTCAAATCAATAATTTGATGGGCCTTAAGTTTTAGTACCTCTTTCGGCTTTACCTTTCCTCTATTCGTAGGGGTAGTATTATTTGAGTTTTTAAACTCATAGCCTGTATCGTTCGTTCTCATTTCTTGGGAGGGAATTTCCATAGGTTTTGGAACTTCGCTTGTTTTTATGAGAACCGACGAGTCAGTGAAAAATATTTCTTTAAATAAATATCCCATGAACGACAATGAAATAACGACTAGTGCTAAGAGAACCAGATTTTTTTTATGAATAGTGAGTTTTTCTCCACTTTTCATAAAGAGGAAATTCTTTAGCTTCTCTTTAAGAATTGCTTTTATAAAAATCCTTTCTCAATAACAGTTTTTGCTGAACGTTTATCGAAATTCGCCATTAGCTCGACGTCGGACTTCGTTTTAAGACCAAATACCAAGCGTCCGCGATTTATACCTTGGGAGAGATTGAAATTTTCAAAGGCGAATTCTTTCTCAATGGACTTAGTGTCATTTCCCTTTAATTCAAAACAGAAGTCTAGAGCCCTTAAATCTTTCTTCGTCGAATTAACCAAATTAAAATCGATGACGTATTTACCGTTCTTTAGAAAAATCGATTTAAGTTCGATTATGATTTTCCCCAAAATTAGCTTTTTAGAAAAGCGCTTGCCTTTTGATTGAGAATTGTCTGATAGAAAAATCTCTTGTGAGTTCTCATTTTTTCTTTTAACAATAATAAAATCATCGTAAGCGCAATGATCGCAGGCTCTAAGAATAAAGCTATAGGTGTGATCTCGAAGGTACACGAAGAGATTCGTGGACGACAGGCCCAGAGGCTGTAGAGCGATATCATTTTCCGAAGCTTCGAGGTTAAAATAGTTTTTATTTCCGATAATGACCTTCTGGGGTTTTTCGTCAAAACGAAGA
This sequence comes from Bdellovibrionales bacterium, assembly GCA_019750295.1. Classification (NCBI taxonomy): domain Bacteria; kingdom Pseudomonadati; phylum Bdellovibrionota; class Bdellovibrionia; order Bdellovibrionales; species Bdellovibrionales bacterium. The sequence goes on from JAIEOS010000042.1 coordinate 72,266, forward strand.
AGAGTCGTTTTCCCAAGCCCCAGCGTTACGCTTAGAATTTGCTCGGGCTTTAGCGATACACTTGAAACTTCTTTTGCATTTATAGAAGAGATCAATATGCTTAAAAGAAATACGATCACTTAGTTCCTTTGGTGCTCAATAATACCATTAATGTAAAGGCCGATGGGATTTTCAGGGGTCATTGACCCCCGTGAAAGCGACAAGGTGAGCGTTAAAGGAGCGACTAGAGGAAGGCCATCAAGCCGTATAATTCGATCAAATGTTGCGGTAATGGATTTTTCGCTCACCTGGACTAAGATATTCGCTACCGTCTGCTCAAAAGGCTTTTTGCTAAATTCTTTCTTTAAAAATAGGGACACATCCGCTTCGAGTTTATCAAAGAGTCCTTGAGTTACGACAGGGAAGAGGCGATAGCGCATGTCTTGCCAGTTGAGTTTTTTCCACTCATAGCGGCCTTCGATAAATTTTTTAACGGTTTCAATGATATCCTCAGTCTCTATGGGAACGGATTTCTTTTGTCCTTGCACCCAGGTTTTAGTGGTCTTTCCCAAGATTACGACCACCGGATCTTTTAAGAGAAAAAACGCCATCATGACCCAGGTGATAAGTGCTATAAAAAACATCGCTACACTCATAAAACGATAAAAAGTGAGTAGCCGATTCAGGCTTACCCACTGAGAATGAACTCCATCGGGGAGTTTTTCTATTTTTAAGTTTTTTAAAAATTCTTTTATCTTTTTCAAAAATTTCCTTTCTTATACCAATTTTTTCGAAATTCATTTTTCTTTGGCTCTGGCCTGTTTAACCCAGGCATATTTTTTGGAATCATTGCTTTGGTTTTCGCTTTGAGGTAACTTGAAAGTGCTTTCGCAGGCATAGTCGAGATGGTAGATGCCACCGACGAAAATCCATCATTCACTAGCGACTTTGAAGCGAGCGGAATAAAGAGCATCGAAAAACCAATGCAGAGATTAAGCACAATAGACTGCAAATAATCTTCAAAGCCTGTGTATTTGGCCTCTTTCGCAAGATTTAGTAATAAAACGCCTAGGATCGTCCAAAGCACCTTCCACAGGATAACTTGGATTAATCCTCGATAAAGATTCCCCGTCACATGGGATGTGGTTTTGGGGATATACGCTAAAATCATCAAGGGCGAGATCACATAGAGCACGGTCCACACAAAATGTGTGAGCGCCTCGGCCATAAAAAATCCCAAGTAGGCGATCATGTAAGCAAATAGCGACATGAAGTAGAGTGCGTGCTCTCGCAAACTAAACCAGCTATCAGACTTATTATCAGGCAAAGGTCCAAGCTGGGATAAGACGTCCCCGAAACTATTTTTTTGATCGATCCGATTTAATATTCCATCCCCTAAAAATCCAATCACGCTTAAAACCTCTTCAAACGAAATAAGAAGAAGTATTGAGATCAATGTGCGCTTTAAGACTCGAGAGGGATTTACCGATTGCTCAGAATCCTTAATAAGTTCAAGTATCATGAGAAAAACGAGTAAAGGAATTAAGAGGAGCCAATATAGCGAAACTGTCTCTGATCTTAGGACCTTCGCCACCTCCGCAATATGATTAAAGATCAAAACTTAGGCATTCCTTTTGTAGGCTTAAAGGACTGAAACCCACTTTTGAGATCACGATTTACTTTTTGGAAAGAAGACACATTGGACTTATCGGATCTGTTATTAAGTGCTAACTGCTCGCTTTGCATTTTGAGGCTCTGGGATTGAAGTTTAATAAGCTGATTTAAGCTATCCAAAATTAAGGCATTGGATTCCGCAGTCATTCTCGTTGCTCCTTTAAGGGAAGCATTTCGGGCATGGTGTCTTATGGCATCGGCGTTTTCTTCCTGAACGCGGGTGTGGTTTTCGGATAAAGACACCATCTTAAAACTCTCTGCGACCGTGCGATCGTGAAGACGCTGCAAAGCCTCATCCTTACTTGTTGGAATCGAGCCGTATAAATCCAGAACTGAGTCATAGGACTTTTTAAAGTTTTTAAGGTCTGTTAAAATCTTTTCGTTTTCTATCGGTAAGGACTCGATAATTCCTATGGAATTATCAACGCCTGAGCTTAAATTTTGCACAAAGCTTTCTTGGTTCTTCATCGATTCAATCATGATTTGAAGCTGTTTATAGCGTTTATAGTTTTCATCTAATATTTTAATCAGGTAGGGAATTTGTGCCCAACCAGCGCCTCCATCGCCTAAAAACGTATGAGCCTCGGTCGTAAAAAGAAACGTAAATATTAAATAATATTTTTTAGGCATGGGTGGATTCTCGAACTAGAATTTCTAAACATTCGATTAAACTTTTTCCAGAGTTTTTCTCAACGCATTCGGAAATTTTCATTTTGTCCAAAGGGTCTGTAGTACAGATCCAATAGGATAGTGGGTCGGGTTCGATTTTTAGCACTATATCTTTATCTCCTTGTTGATAGTAAAATTCACTAAATTTGCCTTTTGAAATTTCAAGACTTTTAATCGCCGTAACTTGAGTGTCGTTAAAATCAAATGTCTTTTGAAAATGCGACCAGTCAATTTTTCTCTGTCTTAAAATAATCAGATTATTCACGTTCGGTAGAAGTGAGTCTTTAATCTCTTCGCTACTTAAGAAGTCCTTATAATTTTGACTTAAGCTCCAGACGGCACTATTAAATTTTCGCCATGTGCGATAGCAGGTAATGGCAAATTCCTTCGCCATTTCGGTCTTAAATAGTCTTTCAGCCTCATCGATAATAAGCAAATATTTTTTAGAAAAGTCGCCCGTTGATAAATCTTGAATATAAGAGGTTAAAAGTAACAAAAGAGCGTCTTTAAGCTCGGGGTGTTTATTTAAGGACTGCATCTCGATGCTCGTAATATCTTTTTTTAAGGTGATATTGCTTTCGCGGTCTAGAATCTTTCCGTAAGCTGTCTCGCCGGTCCAACTAAAGAGAATGTCGGAATACTTTTTAAGCTCGTTTGAAGAGCTTTGACGAAGAACCTCTCTTAAGTGCGATAGCTTTGGAGTATCGTATTTGTCATAAAGATTAAAAATCGCTTCTTCTAAAAGCGCTTTTTCGCGCTTAGGTAAAAATTTTGTTTCTTCATCCTTAAAAATGATTTCTAAAACTGCGAGGATGAGTTTCACTTTTTCAGGTGTGGGCATCTTCTCTCCTTCGGGAAGATCAAAGAGATTTAACGAAAAACTCGATTCGGTGGACAGATCTAAAAATTCTCCACCTAAGCACTCGACAACTTGCTTTGAGGAGGCTCCATTATCAATCCATACGATCTTTGGCTTTAGATTTGTGGAATAAAACATAAGCATCAGCTGCGATACGGTAAACGATTTCCCGCTTCCCGAACCTCCAAAGACAATTCCGTTCCATGAAGGGAGAGTCGGCTCAAAGGGGTTTAAGCCAAAAAGCGAGTTTTCGCGAGACGTAGTAAGGCAAAGCGCGGAGTTGTTACCTCTCCATGGCTCGTAAACGGGGAGTAAGTGAGAAAGATTGCTCGTTTTAATGACTTTTTTTCGAAACCCCTCGCAGACTCCAGGAAGAGTTTTGATAAAAGCGTCCATGCTGCCATAGGTTTCCAAAACTACTTCGGCACTATTCATGCTTCGAACTGCTTTAATTGCCTCATCCACTTTCTGCTCCAACATTTTTTCCGAAGAACCCCACAGGACGATAGTCAGATCAAAGGTGATGAGTTTTTCCGAGCCATTCGATAGATCTCTTAAAAGATCTTCAATACTCTGAAAGCTTGTTTCACTTTCGATATCGCTTAAGTTTTGACTTCCGCTGACCATGGAGTGAGCCACGCGTCGCTTTAACTGGAGACGAGACTTGGCTTTATCCTGATCCATAAGTTCGATATTTTGTATTAATCGAAAATGAAAGGGGAGACTGCAGAGATTTTCGATCATCGCGGAATAGGTCGAAGGTTCGGGCACATGTTTAAGCGTTAAAAAGCGAAAATGAAAACCTCCTTGGGCAATTCCATCTTTATTAAGGATATGGTCTGTGACTATAAGCTTTGAAGTTATGGAGTGTTCAAACAGATTCTCACTATTTATTCCAAGAGGAGTAGGATTCTCATCGAAACGCTCTTGGTTTAAGCATTTATAAATAAGCGTTTTCCAATCTGAGCTCTCGACTTGCTCAGTCTTAAAACCTAAAGAATTGAGAGAGGATTGCAGTTTTTCGAATTTCTCCAAGATTAAATCATAAAATTCTCCTTGTGATTTTTCAGTCGTCTTTGAAAACGCATCAAAGCTTTCAAATAATTTTTGCGGTCGTAATCTGTGAGGGAGTGACCTTGAGAAAAGATAAATATCTATATTGTAAAAATGGTTTTGTTTAAGTTTTTTCTCAAACTCTTTAATGCGGGATTCGTTAATACTTTGAAGAGTTGGATCTTCGTTATCGAGTAATATCTTATGGCTTTCGATTTGATTCTCAACATTTGGATTTGCGTCAAAATAAAATTGATACTTTAGCGTCGAATCCAGGGATCTTAAAAAGGCATCAAGGCTTGAGGCTAAAGCGTTAATTTCGTCATCGGATTTACAGGAAATGTCAAAGCCCTGAATTTTAAAGCCAATGCCTAGTGATCCATCGGTAAACATCATATAATTTTTAAAAAATTGCCAATAGGGAATTTGATCGATCACTGAAATATATCCTTTTCTTCGTGACAGGAGAAATAGCCTTGAGCCACATAATATCTATAGAGGTGGATTAAATGTCCTTCGGGCTGATTTCGTTTGGTGTAGGTGAGGGTAGCTAATAGTAAAACGGGGAGAACAATACTCGTGGGAATTTCCAAGAAAGTGCCACCAAAAATCATACTCATTAAAGCAAAAAGTCCCACCGACACAAGGAGATCTGAGGCCTCCATGCCCCAGACCTTAAATTTTTGCTCCAAATGTCGATGAATGGTTGATTCAGTTCTCAAAGAAATTAAACTCCCATAATGGATTGAATCCAGCGAATAATAAGTGGAGCAAGACAGCCAATAATGCTTGTCACTAAAATGGTCGTCATCCGAGGCTTTGCTGACTCGTCCCCCGTGGCGGCGAGCATCGCCGCATAGATGAGCCCGATGATCGAGAACGCCGGTAGTACGATTGAAATGAGTTTACTGGTTAAATTATTCACCTTGTTTTCAAAGCCTGATGCCCCAAAGCTTTGCGCTAAAACTATTTCTGGCAGGAATGCGATCATCAAAAGTCCAAAGATAAGTATTAAATTTTTATCTATTTTCAAGTTAGTTCCTTATATAGAGGATTAATGTTTTATATTTTGATCCATAGTTCATAAAAATATTTCCGCGCGTGGTTTCGTTACAATATCCATCTCCGACGCTAACACGTTTTAAAAACTTTCCTTGCTGCGATTTAATGATCTTTTCGATGCGAAAGCGGATATCAGGGCCACTCGCTTCCACAGGTTTAAGGAAATACTGAGCGCCATGGGGTTCTTCTAATATTTTTAAAAAATACTCTCCGTAGTTTTCGTTATAAAAAGCGTGACCAGCGTTAAATGATTTCCCCGTGCGCGGGTCATACCAGGCGAGCGGATAATAATTTTTAATTTCACTCATACGTCTCCTTCGTTTTACTCTCTTGATCTTCCCCCGATTGCACGGACACGGATTTAATGTAATTATCAAGCCGTTGGTACGGCAGAAAAGGGGAATTTA
>JAIEOS010000043.1 GCA_019750295.1 Bdellovibrionales bacterium
AGAAAATTTTTAGACACAACGATTTGACCGATTTGCGAAGATGCTTGAGCGAAGGCACTTCAAAAAAATATAAAATCATCATTGTCGAAAGAATTTATTCCATGTCGGGAGATCACTCGCCGCTGGAGGCTTTGATCGAACTCGCGCACGAGTTTTCGGCACAACTCATTGTGGATGAAGCTCACTCCACGGGGATCGAATTACCTCTCGCCCAAGTGTATGCCGATGCGTCGGTCATCTTGGCGACCATGCATTCTGCCGGAAAAGCTCTCGGCGTATCAGGGGCCTGGATCGCTTGTGATCAAGAGCTTAAAAAATATCTGATTCAGTTTTCTCGGCCATTTATTTATTCAACAGCGCCTTCGCCTTTGGTGATGCGGGCCTTAGTGACCGCGGTCGAGTATCATCAAGAAATTTCTGAAGCGCGGGTCGCGGCCCTTAAGGAAAAAATTCAGTTTTTTAAAGAAGAAGTGAGTTACAGAATACCTGGTCTTCCTCTCTTGGGGGAGGGGCCCATTTTTTTCATCGTCTTGGGCGCTTCCCCAAAGTCGCTCGATGCAGCTTCGAAACTCCAAAGTCGTGGATTTGATATTCGGGCGATTCGTTATCCGACAGTGCAAGAACATCAAGCAGGATTACGCATCTCGATTCATGCGAATCAATCCGAAGTCTCTATCAAGACGATGATTCAATCCTTAAGCGAAGAGTTTAAGCAATGAAGAAACCTCGCGGTGTTTTTGTCACAGGAACGGACACGGGTGTTGGGAAAACGGTGATCTCATCGCTTTTGGCAAAGAGTCTTAAGAAATTCACATCACTTCAGTATTACAAGCCCATTCAAACGGGTTACCTCGAGGATGATGACACATTAACTGTCGCACGAAGAGCGGAGCTGACTCCTCAAGAGATCATCGAGCCTGCTTATCGTCTGATTGCTCCGCAATCGCCCAATCGAGCGGCCGTCTTAGAAAATGTGGATATCTCATTGGAGAATGTGCTTAGTAAATTAAACACCCCTCATTTTTTGGTGGTTGAAGGAGCGGGCGGGTTAGAAGTTCCCATTCGTGAGCAGACGCGAATGTCGGATTTAGTGAAAGCCATGGATTTGCCTCTGGTGGTCGTTGCGTCGACGCGATTAGGGACCATTAATCACACTCTTCTCACTTGTCAGCGAGCACGACTGCAGGGGATCACAGTTTTAGGGGTGATCTTAAGTGGTCCCGAGGACGTGGGATTGCGCGAAGTTCTGGAAGAGCAAGGTGAGCGCGTTTTATTTTCGATTCCTTTTCTAGAGTCGGAGAAAGATTGGCTCGCCGCCGAGGCCATTGTCGATGAGAACAAAGATTTATTCTTTGAATTCCCTTGGGAAGATCTTCGTGCCAAAGACAAGGAAATGATCTGGCATCCGTTCACTCAACACAACATTGTCAGTGATCATACGGTGATCACGCGAGCTCAAGGGGCTCACTTTTATTTTGAAAATGGGAAAAAAGTTTTAGATGGAATTTCGTCCTGGTGGGTGAATGTGGTTGGACATAGTCATCCCGTTGTGGCCCTAGCCATTGCTCAACAGGCCCATTCGTTAGAGCACGTGATTTTTGCAGGATTCACGCACAAGCCAGCGGTGCAAGTCAGTGAGAATGTTCTAGGAGAGTTACAAACTCGATATGATTATCTCAAAAAAGTTTTTTTCTCTGACAATGGCTCCACCGCCGTCGAAGTGGCTCTAAAGATGGCCTTTCAATATGCGTCTCTTAAGGGTGAACATCAGCGCACAAAGTTTATGGCTCTCAGAGGAAGTTATCATGGTGACACCTTGGGCGCGATGTCTGTCGGTGAACCTGACGGCTTTCATACCTACTTTAAGCCTCTCATGATGCCAGTGGACTACTTAAATCCCGATAACTTTATGGAGCTCGAAGAGTTTGCGAAAACGGCCAGAAATTACGCCGCATGTATCGTAGAGCCATTGATTCAGGGGGCCGGAGGAATGCGCATTTATTCTTCGGAGTACCTCGAAAAATTAGCGCGAATTTGTAAAGACAATGGTGTGCTTTTGATCTGTGACGAAATCTTCACGGGATTCTATCGGACCGGTACTTTTTTAGCCTCATACCAAACTCAGATCCAGCCGGATTTAATTTGTCTGTCGAAGGGGCT
>JAIEOS010000044.1 GCA_019750295.1 Bdellovibrionales bacterium
AAACCCCGATTATCCGCAGAGTTTATTGATCGCAACGCCATTGATATCATTAATGCCCTGCAAGAGCACAACTTTACGACCTATCTTGTGGGAGGCTGCGTCAGAGATCTCCTCTTGGGCATTCAGCCCAAAGACTTTGATATCGTCACCATGGCGCCTCCAGAAAAAGTCCAACGCTTGGTTCGTCCTTCCTACATTATAGGTCGACGCTTTCGTTTAGTTTTAGTGAAGCGCCACGGGCAGCAATTTGAGGTCTCAACATTTCGCTCGGCCAATTATCTCAATGAAGACTCCGATGAAATTGATGAAAATATCTACGGGGAACCGAAAGAAGACGCTCTTCGCCGAGACTTTACCATCAACGGCTTATTCTACGATCCCGTCAAACAAGAGATTATCGATTACACCGATGGCCTTAAGGATATCGAAGCTAAAGTTGTTCGTATGATCGGTGATCCAGCACTGAGAATCGAACAAGATCCCATTCGAAGTTTGCGCGCTTTGCGATTCTCTCACAAAACGGACTTTTCTCTCGATCCCGATTTACGCCGAACGATCAAAGACAAGTCGCATCTTTTGGGTCAGGCGGTTCTTCCACGGGTGCGGGAAGAAATTCTCAAAATTCTTCGTCTCGATCATCCGGCCACTGTCCTTTGGGAAGCCTACGATTTAGATCTCTTAAAAAACATGCTCCCCGAGCTTCATGACCTGATGACCGATGATGACATGGGTAGTAGTTTTTGCCATCTCCTCAACCAGGGAATGGAAGCGATCACTGACCCCCTTGATTCTTACCAACTTTACACAATTCTATTGTACTCCTATCTCGCGAGCCGTGATCCTGACTGGCATACAAACCTCTCGACGAATTTTGACGAGAGAACCGATAAGTTCATTCGACAACAGTTGGGTATGCACCGGGTAGAAACTGAGATCTTTGCTCAGGCCGTTCAGCTCTTGAAGCAGCTCATCAAACAGCCTTCCCCTCAAGGCCTAAAGGCTCGCCATCGCGATCACGTTGCTGGAAATCGCGCCCTCTATCTCGCATTGATTTTAGCCGACGCTTATCATTATTTGTATCACTCTGAGATTGATGAGTGGGCCGAACTCCTCCGCACCGCTAAGCCAAATCCCCCTCCCGAGGGGCAAAAAGAATATCGACGACGACCCAAAAATAGAATATAGTTAGAGCACTTACTAACAAGGGGCTCATATGAGCGGTTCACATTTAGTCGTTTTAGCAATTATTCTTTTAATCGTGTTTATGGGTCCTCGCAGTTTACCAGGTTTAGGACGTGGTTTGGGTGATGCCATTCGCGGATTTAAAAAAGGTCTCGCCGGCGAAGACGAAGATGAGATCGATGTGACCGAGTCCGCGCGAGAAAAATTGGAAGGACCCTCAACGAAGACCTCTCAAAAACAATCACAGCGCGATCGCAACAAAGTCTAAAAAAAATTTCAAACATAACCATGTAATAAAAAAAGCTCCTCCCCAGGAGCTTTTTTTATGTCCGGAAGGTGCGCCGATACTTTTTGAGAACTACAGCGTCTAACGCAGTAGTTCTCAAAAAGTATCGGCGCACCTTCCGGACGCCTTGCTGGGGTGGGTTGCCAAGGGCGGGGGGATCTATTACTGTCCGGCGCTATATATAGGGAGGCTTTTATGAAGAGCTTATTTTTCTCATTGGTCCTTTTCGTGGTGAGTTCCGCGGGAGCCGTAGACATGGCGGCTGTGAATGCGGCTCTACAGAGTCCAGAGGGGCTTGAACTTGAGGTTCATGGAGCCGATCAAGAAAATTTTCTCTACACCGTCGCCTATCGCAATCCGCAGAATTTTTTCGACTCCGTCTATTTCCCAATCATTGCCGATTACACTTCGCCCGAAATGCAAAATGT
>JAIEOS010000045.1 GCA_019750295.1 Bdellovibrionales bacterium
AAAGTAAAAATTTCGCTCAGCCTCTGCTGTCGGTAATTCTAGAGATTTATTAGAATTTTATCCGCGGATGCGGGTTAGATACCGCTTCTTTTGATTCGCCTTTGAAAGCAAATATCGCTCCATATTCACTATACAATCGGCTCTATGGCGTTTTCTAATGGGGCTACTGTAAACGTCACTCTCACAAAAGTATTCCCGATAATAGCCAAGAATTTGCCCCAGGGATGTAAGTTCATCCTCGTACGTCAGTCTTGAGCTATGCTGAGATTGTAAGTAGCTGGGCTGCTTTACAGCGTTTAACCAGGCATCTACAACCTGTGGAGTGATCTCGCGCACCTGCATACCATCAAAAAAAGTTAAATGACGGATCTTTGAAGTGAAAGTCTCATAGGAAGAAATTCTTACGCGCTCAAAGTAGTGCTTCAAAAAACGTTCTTTGAGATCGCGAAAGAGCATGTCTTTAGACGCCTCAGGGCTACCGCTATCGAACATTAAGGGGTTAGCCCACCATTTCTTGGCGTCATCCATGGATTCAAAACAACGCGTGTACTGACGTTTGTTTAGCTTCTTGTAGGCGTAGTACCTCTTCCCCGTTTGCCGCTGGACATATTTCTTGGTCGCGTCCGACCAATCCCAAATAGTTCTGATGCCCGTGACCCTAGGAATATGCCTGTAAACAATGGGTCTTTTTTTAACTTTGCTAGTTTGTGAAGTCATTTATTCTCCTCTCACAAACTTGTCCAAGTCAGAACGATGGAACCTTATGATGCCGCCTCTTGTTTTACCAGGCAATAGCCCAAGCTGCTGATATTTATATATAGTCTTGGGACTCACCCGCAAAAAAGCTGCGGCCTCTTTTACTGTCATTATTGGGTTGTCAAAGAGCAATGGTTTACTTCGTTGTTCCACAAAATTCCTCCGAAATCCAGAAGAAGAGTAGCTGACCCATGAGTTAAAAGTAGGTCAGGACGTGGACATCGATTTTCTGTTAATTAAAATTTTCTTTTTTGATCCATTGCGAGTTACGGATTTTAGGATATCGTAGGTGGTCATTTGACATAGGCTTTCAATGTTTAAATCATAGGCGGATCTCTGCCACAGGCGACGAAGAGAGTCAGCATCTAGCGCAGAACTACAAGTGTCAGAATTCTTGAAAAGTAACGACATGATTTGCTCCATTGTCCTAAAAATGGGCGATTTTCGTTTGCTAAGTTGAGCTGTGAATAAAAGTCTCAGAAGCTCGACCACTGCTTTTACCGTTTGTCTTTGCCGTGGCCTGCTTGCGACCACAACCGAACTTGTTTTATTTAGATAACTTCTGATACTTCTTTGTCTAGACGATTCTACAGAGTAAAAAAAGCAGTACAACCCTAACTGTTCCCATATTAACTCCTTTAATAAAAGGCGTTCTATGTTTGGTTTCAAGCTGAGCCGATCAATTATCGAGGCAATATCAGCGATATTATCTAGATTCCATTCACATTGAAAGTCGGCGTTTAGTTGTTCTACGTAGGCCTTGAAACTAGTTTGACAAGTAACCCCGTCAATCTGCCGTATTTTTTCTAAAAAAAGTGATTTGTCCACGTCTTGTCCTATTTTTAACCCATACAACGGGTAATTTATATACAAATAAATATTTTTTGGAGGTGAAACAATGAAGCAAACAGGAATTGATCTACTAGTAGCTATAAGACAGGCTGGTCTCAGCCAAGTTCAAATCGTAAGAGGCTCGAGAACGCTGTCAGAATCGAAGTTGTCCCAAATACTTAGGGGGCACAAAAAACCAACTCCAGACCAGATAAAAGAAATTGGTGATGCCATAAAGAAATCCATAGCTGGAGCCCAAGGTGCTTAATAATTACGCCGATCCTACGAAGTTTGCAGACAGACAGGAAGGTGAGGCAGGAAAACTTCTAATCATCATTGGTGGAGGTGTAGCTCACGTGCCTCCAGGGGACTATAAGGCCCGTATAACTCAAATTAGAAAGACATCTTTCAAAGGCAAGAGGGACACCTATTGCTTTGTTTTCGAAGTCGTTGATGGCCAACATAAGGGTGTCGTCATAAACGGATATGCCAATGCCCAGTACAAGAAGTTTTCAAAGCACACGAAATTATACAGGTGGATCACCGCTGTGGAAGGGCAGGAGCCTGAGTTGGAGGAAGGATACGATTTGGAAGTAATGAAAGATGCAATTTTACTTGTGAGAGTTAAAGATACACAGACCACTCAAAAACAAGTGGTTTCCAACGTTGAGGAAATCATAAGTAAACTTGACGATTTTTAATGCAGTGCTGCTGACGGTGACCAGTTGACCAATCACCAATGGACCACGGACCAAACCCCATAGACCAAAGATACGAATCAATCACCCACCCCCAGAGCACTAAACCCCTTTGCCAAAGCGGAGCTCTGCGGGGTGGGATTTTTCAAGGAGATTTATGAATGAAAAGCAGAGATGTTTTGCCAATAATTACGTGCTGCACTTCAATGCGACAAGGGCGGCAGTTCAGGCGGGATACTCTTCGGACTCAGCAGCATCCATTGGGCACGAGAACCTTAGAAAACCAGAGATCCGAGACTATATTCATCAAAAACTTAGCGAAAGTAACGGTGTTCTGATAGCGACACGCGAGAGGTTGTTGGCGGAGCTACTTCAAATGGCTTTCGACTCAACAGAGACCGGATTTGTGCGTTTAAAGGCTATTGAAATGTTGCTGCACAATAGCTCTGGAGACCAGCAAAATGCGGATGCCAGAAACTTGGTCAGTGAGAGGCTACGTGACTTGCGATCCAAATTCAAACTCCGAGCAGGCTAGGCGGCATCTTCGATGTCGAATGGCAAATCTTTGATATGCGGCTTAAGCGCCTTTTCGAATCTTACCATGTGAGCTATAAGGTGGTTTTGGACTTTTTCACGATCCAGGGTCATCACGTCCCCCTCGCCGATAACGTATTTTAGTCGGCAGGCTCGCTTCAGAAGGATGGGATCAAACTCCAATTCCCCTCCGAACTCCTTCTCTATCATTTGACGCTTGGACTTAAGGATATTTAGCATGTGCTCATTTAAATCCGCATCAGGCGTGTCTATGTAAAGCTCAACTAAGTAGTTCTTCGACGTGATATGGAAATTGAAACTCAGCCCCCCGCGACCCGAGGCCTGGGAATGATAATGGTATTTTTGGGGCTTTCGATTACGAAACCCAGGTAAGAGCTTTTCGCATTTTATATTCATATCAGTCCAAAACTGGATGTTAAATAACCCTCTATCAGAGATTTCCGATGCCGCTATCGCAGCAGCACGCACATCCTCGTCTGGCTGACAGATGACTTGAAAAAGTGGAGCGGGGAGGGAGTTGTCGATCGAAATGGCTTCGATCTTTAGCAGGTAAACCTTTAGTGAGCTGTCTTTGTTGAGCCAATTGACGGCGTTGATGTGCTCTTGACGAGGCTCCTTTGCAACCCATACGCAGATCTTGGTCTCTAGATTAGAGCAGTAGGTTATAATCTGGCCGAGGTGCTTGTGGTCTGTCTCCTCTAGTTGGTTTTCGATGACGACTTTTTGTCCATACTCGTCGGTGGCCAGAATATCTGCGGAGAATGAACCCACGGGTTGCTCGCGCTTCTCAACGGTCAATCTGAATCCCAGAGCATCGCTTAGGGAATCCATGTTGTCCTCCATCCAGGTCGTGAAGTTCGTGGCTTCATTCTTCCAGATGTCGCGCAGTTCGTGTTTTTTCATTTTCCCAAGCATAAAACTCCTAAGTTTCGTATATGTTTGGGTCGGACTGTAAGTCTAATAACTGAAGACTAGTTTAGTAGACGGCAATGCGAATTTTTTTGCAGCGGACATCTAGTAGTAAAGTCCGGAGGATGGGTAATTATTTTTAATAAATCTTGTTTACACTAACGATAAAACAAGGTAGATCTTCCACGTGCTTTTCGATTTAAGTTTAGCTAGCGTAAAACATGAACCTTAAGTATTTAGTAAATCATCAAACAATTAAGCCGCCATGTCCCTGCAGTAAGAAGTTTCTGCCTTTGAATGAGACGATGCTTGCCTTTAGATTCGTTTTTAAACAGGCGACTACAAGTGATTTTCTTCCTTCGTATGTAAAGAACCAAAATCCTGGAAAAAGTTGCGAAGGTTATGCATTATCGTTTTTTAATACCCGCAAGTCCGCAGAAGCCAAGTTCGCGTCCTTGCGTGCACGCGTTGATGCTTTATCGATATACGGTAACCATATTGCGGAACTCGATCTTGGTGACGGTGATGGATTGGTTTGTAAGCCAAATGTCCAGGGGCACTTTGATTTGCATGAATATGTCGGAGCGATGTTTCATAATAGGATAAAGGCTTATCACCCCTTATGATGAGGATTTTTTGAATAAGATTATTCCAATTGGCATAAAAGTTAATGCTTTACCTCGCCAACTTACTTTCGTAAGAACTCTGGAAGAGTTTGAGTATGCAATTCTTAGTGTGCATAAGGCAAAAGAAGGCTCTGGTCTCTACATAGAAAAACTGTGCACTAGCGATAATAATGTTTATAGGTATCTGATAGTAAGGACTGAGCAAAGGTCGGTGGCAGAGTACCTCGGGAAAAAAATAAGTCTGTTGTCATTGCTTACAGACGCTAGTGACGGTGGCGGTTTTTTAGTAGATAGAAAGAGTGATGGCAGCATCCTAGATATCCACTCGATACGTTTTGATCAATTACCAAAGGGATATCTTCCTCAAAAGGTTGTATTTCACGATGAGAGTTTGCGTCCTGAATGGAAAGATATTCCTCAGCATTTTCTACTGGAAACCTGGGATGCTAAACTTCTTGCCATAATAGAAAAGCGATACAAAGATGTATATGGTTTTAGTTATGTTGCTATGAAGGGCTCAAACGAAAAGATATCAGGTTGGATACTTGATTACGACTACGACGGTGGGTACTCGTATATGCATGCCTTTAATCGCCTTAGGAATGCTCCACCTCCAAGACTTCAGGCTCGGTCAGTTGGAGTTGCGGCGAGTTCACCTGGGGTATTAACAATCGATGCCCCATCCACAGTTGCTATGTTTTTAAATCAATGCTTTCTAGTATTGCCATCTGTTGGAGGACTATACGAAGCCGTTTACAAATGGTCCCGTCTAAGCCCAGCAATGATTGAAAAGATGCCTGCAAATGCAATTAAAGATTTGCGAGCGTTATGTGATGGATTAGAAATTAGAGTTGAGGCACTGTTGCCAGAACCCTCGGAAAGGTATACAGATCCTTACTCGAACCCGCGTTGCATTTTAGCTGCTGGTAAATTGGTTGCCTCATTTTACCGACGTATGTGGAAGTTGCTGGATCCCGAAAAAGGTGTCGAATATCTTAGTGTTACGACCACAAATCAAAACATTTCTTCTCCTGAAGGGGTGTATGATGACGATGGGGAAAATTCTTCCGAAATGTAAATCACTTTATTCCGCAGTTCTGTCCGCTCCTTTATTTACCCGCTTCAGGTGTTCCTCAAGACTAAACGCCGCAGCTCCGTGATACTTTTGCTCTGTTTTGGCTTTTGTAGGGGGTACTGACCATTTGATATCCGTCACCCAAAAAAGAACTGTAGCATAGTTCATATTTACTTCGCCCAACTCCGCATAGTAACCGATCGACGTGCGGCCCACCTTACCTTCGCCCCTGGCAACGCCTTGCTCGAACTTTAGTGTTTTTTGAAGAGCCGAGTTACCTTTGCGGTCCTTAACTTCAAAGTGGATTATATAGGATTTAAGCTCCTGTGTTGGACAGCTCTCGTTCATTTTGCAAACGGGCTTCACTTTTCTCCGCTCAGAAATATGGTCCCATGTTAGGGCGCATTTGCCCATCAAGCGGTCGCAATTCTGATCCATTTTGACGATCTCGAAATTTCTTAAGTCTTCATCGGCGCCGTTGTATTTTTCACTTGTAAGGTTTTTAAATTCTTTGGGTGATCCTTGGCCGTAGGATTGCCCAAAGGCGGCCTCTAAGAAAAGTAGGGTAAATATAAGCCCGATGGTCATAACTCGCCTCCTAGTCGATTTTCACGCGTTTAATGGATATTTCAAAAGTGCCTTTAAAAAAATCTTCGGTCATAATTTTGGTGATGGGCTCCTGGCGGTCCTCTTCCCCGAATAACAAAAAGTGCATAGATACCCCCAAGTGTTGTGCTACCTTCTGGGTATGCACTGGATTCTTTGGTGTCCTATTATTGACCCACTCTCCCAGCGTGCTTGCAGGGACGCCCGTAGCTTTGGAGAGAGCCTTTAAGGAATATCGCTGCTTGCCCATTAGTGCGGACAAAACTTTGCCAATTTTAATTTCGCTCATACAATGATCCATAGGATCGTGGGTATGCGAGTCTGAAGTAAGTCCAATTCCCGTTATCGGGACGCAAAAACGATGAGTCGGTCATTTTGAACGACGTTAGAGTGAAAGTCATAGAACCTCCGTGTAGCGGGTGTATTTAAAGACGCGATTAAAGCTGTGATAAAGCTAGGTGACCTAGCTCCAGCGTAGAAAAAAGGGTAAAAGGTTCCGCATCGTTCTAAATCGGACAAGTTCTTATGTGTTTATTATTACTAAGTTATTGAATGAAAACATTGGGTTAGCGGAGCGGTCGTTAGTAGACTCGCTCTCTCCGCCAATTTTTGAATAATCTAGCAAAATCAGACGTATATATAATTAGAGTACGGACATGGCGAACCCGAGCTCTACTGGGTAGGCGAAATCCAATATTAATCTTTAAGTTGCAGTTTTTTACACTATACGGTATAGTGTAAAAATAAAGGGGCAACATGATTCGCAGCTTTGGAAATAAAAGTGCTCAGGACATCTGGGAAGCCAACAGTTCAAAATCGTTACCTCGAGAATTATGGCTCAGAGCCAAAGCGCTTTTAACCATTATGCACGGAACGACGGAATTGAATGATTTGAAAATAAAGGGTCAGCCACCGAATATTCGACTCCACAAGTTAAAGGGTAATAGAAAAGAAGAGTGGAGTGTCACAATCAAACTGCCTTGGTGTATTACCTTTAAATTCAAAGCTGGTGAATTTAGTGACGTAAAAATTGAGAATTACCATTAATGAGATGGAGGTATTTATGATTAAAAATCCAAGACCAATGCATCCAGGCATTGTTTTAAATGAAGTCTATATGCAAGAGATGGGGCTCAATCAGTCCCAATTGGCGGAAAAATGCGGCTGTTCTCCTAGGAAAATAAATGAGATCGTTAATGGTAAACGTGCAATTTCCCCTGATTTCGCTATTGTGCTTGAACGGGTGCTCGGGACAACAGCTGAAATGTGGGTGCGCATTCAAGCTGAGTACGACCTTTGGATTGCACGAAAACGAGTGGCTTAGTGGTAAAGAAAAAAATCAAAAAGAAAACGACGACAGTTCGAGCTCATCCTATGGAAGTTCCCGTCAGCGAAAAAAACCCGACAGGCGTAACTATCCGCGATCAGCATCTTCGTCGTTTACCCGGAACATATTTAAAGCGTGAGGATATTGGGGAGATTTTCAAAAGCCATAACCGAAAAGACATTACATACCCCACAGCGGGAAAAATTTCAGAGCACAAAACAGCAGACGATTATGATGAGCTCATCGCGGTCTGGACGAACTACTTCAACACTAAATTAAAAACTGATCCATCATTAGATCCCGATGTCTTTAAGGCTCTTTTGGCCAGTGAATCAGGATTTCGCATTCATACTCCCGAAAATAAAATTGCTTTCGGGATAGCTCAAATGACCAAACAGACATGGACAGTTTTGCAAGATCCTAAGGGTGAAGCTAAGGAATTTATTTTTAATAATATCCGACACAAGGATTTAAAGGATCCATCCATTGCAATCCCTATGGGCATCCGTTGGCTCATGTATAAATCGAATAGAGCAGCCGCTAAACTTGGACGACAACCCACTCATGAAGAAATCATTCTAGAATACAAAGGCTTACTTAAAAGTAAAAGTCAGTACAAAAAAGACGCTTTGGATAGCTATAGGAAGTATTATGGAAAACTTAAAGGTAAGTAGTGTGTGCGCAATGATACTTGGCATATCTTTTGCGGGCTGTACAACATCTTCATTTAAGCTTTTAAATCAAAAAGATATGGCAATGGAGTTTCTGATTACCCCAGACAGAATCATTCTGGAATGTGAGAGAGTCGAAACAGATGATCGCGGAGTCGTGGCGGGATTCCTGATGTATGTCGTGGATGACAAAAAGACAAGTTTTACCATGGTGCAGACAAATACTCTCGATAGAGAAAGCTGTGAGCGTAGAATTAAAAAAATAGAAAGAATATTAAGCAATGGTCGCCAAATATATTTGGCGGGCATAGGAGATTTCCGAGAACCTAGAGAGCTGGGACCACGCAAGTATACTTTTCCTCGGCTTGGCACCATCGAACATAATGGACGATCTCTGCAATTTATCGCTGTTAAGAACGAGCTTAATCAGTGCTTTGGGGCATTCTCTGCAGAAGAGCCGCCTTGTCCCCCGGAACCCTTTCCAATAAAAAAGTGATATTTATCGGAATTTTTGGATGCCCCCGACGCGCACCCGAAGGGCGTTAGGCAGGAGCCTAACGTCAATCTCGCTCCGACATATTTACTAAACCACCACGGTGGCCGATTTCCAATTCAAATTCCCAACATACTCTTCGAGCCCTCGTCCGTCATCAGACTGTGCGAACAAATTCATCCAATTGTTGTCTAACAAATGACGAACATGAGAGTGCTTCTGAATAATGCCGCTAATCGCGGAAGTGGGCGCCGCGATCACTACGTTCAGGCGCAGTGGTTTATGAACAAATTGAGTTCCGTCATGGACCGATTGCCAGGGGAGCCCCACTTTTAAGTCGCCACTGTTTCCTTCGATCACGCCAAGAGTGCCGATCACATTGTGAATGGTTTTATTCCCGGCGCCGAACACGGGGTTGTTTGTTGTTGACGCAAAATATTGCAAATTGATCCAGCTGGCGACGATCATAGGAGCGGTCATGATGAGCTCAAGAACGCTAAAGTCAGGATCTGTCTTCCAATCATAAGAGTGCAAAAAGGCCTGACCATTGAGTCGCGCCGACGACGTCAAACTGCGTGGACCGACAATGAACGCGTAGTTTCCAGCGAGTCCCCACTCCGGGCGCACTTGGGACCAGTCAGAGCAGCGTTGAATCACGTCGGAGTCGGCCTTGTCTTTTTTGATTCCGAGAAGGGTCGATCGCTCGGCGCGTGCGAGTCGAGAGGCGTGATTTAATCGAACTTGCAGCTCATCGATTTCTGATCTTAAGAATGCGGGAGCGTTTTCTGTTCCAAACAAAGTGATTTCATCCGTCGTGGTGTTATGGAGTGCGCCGAGGAACCATGTGTCTTCGGGAATATTGAGTCCGTCAGCTCCAAGAGCTAATCTCACCTCGGGATCGTTGAGAATGGTCGAGACCACGCGCGCGTTAGCGTCTCCGGAGTGTCCACCGCAGGCTCCACAGTCAAGCCCCGAGGCATGAGGATTGTTGATCGTTTCGCTCCCGTGGCCCACAAATAAAACGAGTCGAGAAATTTTTTGATTCAGTCCCATGTTTTTTAAAACCGATTTTGCAACTTGAAGCTTTTGCTCTCGAGTAAATCCCGTGACTTCGCCGTCGATGATTTCTTGGTCAATGATCGGAACGATGTTTTCTTTGTGAGGGATTTTTCGCAGGCCTAAGGTATTTTTTATAAGGCTCACTAGAGAGAAAAATCCGAGAGCCTCGACATAGGCAAAACACGCTGTGGCCGATTGGGTGAATCGTCTCCACGCGTTTTTTGATTGCGAATGAATTTGAGACTCTGTCACGAAAGCAGCCCGATCCTCTTTACGAAGAGGAGCCTCGAGCACTCGGAATCCCGTTTTAAGCAGGACGGGTCCACGCTCGCTTCCTTTTTCGTTCCCTAAACGTAAAAATTCAAAAGGCACCCCAAAAAAACCGGCAAAGCCTATGGTCTCTACGCCGGGATAGGAGGATTCGAGAGCCCGCCGATAAACTTCGGATCGCACGTCGATACAGAAGACGGCTTGAAGCGGAGGGCGTTCGATAGCGCCCGATGTTTTTGCAATTTGCGCTAAACTCGTCAGCGTCTTTAAAAGTTTTCGCTGATGGGCGCGCTCGTAGGCTTCGTGAAGTACAAGATCTAACGCGAGATTGGGATCATGCTTAAGATCGTGGTCGCGCGGCAAGCGAGCCGCTTCGTTCATTGAGGCCTTCCAAGCTTCGATAAAGGCCGGATCCTGGCGCTCTAAAAACAGTCCGTACCCCCAGACGACACGAATCGCAAGTAACTGCACCAGCGAATCATTGGTCTCGCCATAGAGTTCGCTTTTCCAAACGAGATGACGAACGAACGAGGCCCACCCGTTGATATCAAACAAAGCTCGATACAGATAATCCTCGGTCGCGCGCGCGGGAATACTTAATTTATCAGTGACAAACGCGATGGCCTCCACAGGATCGGTCGGCATCTCCGCCACAGTTTCCCGAAAGTGGGAGAGTCCCATAAATTCGGGATTGCGATCAATTTTTTGCCAAGCGAGCCAGGCGGAGTAGAGGGATTTTTCTTTGAGAGGAAATGGTAAGAGGGCCTGACCACTATCGTAGTAACTGGCGCAAAATTTAGCGATTTCATCAATCATAAAAGCGGTTCGCGATGAGTGGCGATCGCCATGGGCGAGTTTATCTAAAACTTCCGACACTGTTGCGACAACGGCGCGCGGCGGTTTTTGGTCGGACGCCACGTTCTCGAGAATTGTTTTTATCACTTCCACAGATTGGGGAACTGGCCAATTGCTGGGGGCCAAAGAAAGTGCGGCCGCCAGATCACGGTCTTCCATCACACCCGATTGAATAGCTTCTCTATAAAAACCCCGGGGCATAAGGACGTCCGCGCGATTGATGCGACGGAAACTCGCGCACGCTTCGGAGAAGGGTTTATCGATAAAACCGAGGAAGGGATTTACGGCCACAAAACTATTGAGCGGCCAAAGCGGCGCTATTTTTTTGCAAGCTCCATCGATAGCTAAAGAGATTTCAGATAAATTCATGCGTCATCTCCGTTATTGTAATTGGGAATATATGTGGGTGGCCCCGATTGCGGAGCCGCTCCCGGCCAAAACAGAATCGCCAGTCGATTGGCAAAAGTATTGATATAAAATCCGTGAGACAGATGAATATAGAACGCGAGCCAACGCGGATTTTGATTGAGAGGCGCAATCTGAGGAATCATGGTCAAAGTACTAAAAAGTAATATGAGTAACACTCGAACGACCAGATCCACAGAGCTCAGATTTTGGCTCGTGCTGGGCAAAGAATCATAAAACGCCAGTGTCGCCAATCTCTGAGTCGCAAAAAACAAAATCGTAATTCCAAAGACGCTGACAAAAATGCGAGTTAGAAAATTAAAGTTCATTCGCCCTTTAAATCCATGAGCGAGGAAGATCGCAAGCCCCAAAGCAAAAATATAGCTCAAAGTGGAGGGGCCTGGCTGAGTGATCAGATTGGAGCCCGAGTAGATCCCCAAAAGCGTCACCGTCAGTAGTGAAATAAAGGTGGCAAAAATAATTCCATATGCAGATCCCTGCGGCGAGGGTTGAAGAGATTTTGCCGGCTGAGCCAGGCGCACGGTTTCTCCCGAGGAGAGAAAGGCGTGGGCCTTATAAGCCGAGTGAGCGATGATGTGGAGAAGTGCAGCGGAAAAGACTCCGAGCCCACACTCGAGCATCATAAATCCCATCTGCGCGATGGTCGAATAGGCGAGAGAAACTTTTACGGAAGTTTGGGTCATCATGACGAGCGAGCCGAAGAGCGCCGTCAACGCCCCTATGGCGATCAAGAGGTTCATGGCCGAGGGAGAGAGGGTGATGAGGTGGGAGTAGCGAATGAGCAGAAAACCACCCGCGTTAATAACTCCCGCGTGGAGCAGAGCCGAAACGGGCGTCGGAGTTTCCATCACTTCGAGGAGCCACCCGTGCAGTGGAAATTGGGCCGATTGAACTAGAGCCGCCAGCGCAAAGAGCACCGCGACCAGGGACAATGAGGAATCAGAGAGCCCTTCGGTGGTCGCCGCT
>JAIEOS010000046.1 GCA_019750295.1 Bdellovibrionales bacterium
TTTCAAGTGTTTATGATTGTTGGGATTTTTAATTTTTCTGCGACTGCGGTATTCAAAAATTGGTCGGGGAGACAGGATTCGAACCTGCGACTTTCTGCTCCCAAAGCAGATGCCCTACCAAGCTGCGCTACTCACCGAACGTGTTGTTAGAAGCAATGTATTGCATATGAGAGAATTTTGGAAGGAATATTTTAGAAATTAAAAATGTAGCTGGTGACTGGATGTTGCACATGCAATCACCAATTTGCACCTCTGTTCATGGTAGTTGGTCGCACGGGTCGCAGAAAACGGCTTGTGCGACCAATTTCTTGTTTGATGCTTAAGTGGTTAGATACTGTTCAAAATATAGTTTATATTAATATGTATAACTATACCTATAGTATAGTTATACATATTAATATAAACTAAGACCTTGTTTTAGTTTAAAATGTAGAGTATAGCTATACTATAGGTATAGTTATGAAAAATAAATTAAACCAACTTCTTTCTTATTGGCCAGATGGCGAAATACGAACCTCTCAACAGCTTCAAAGGTTGGGATACGGTTCAGAACACCTACAGAAGTACAAAAAAAGTAAATGGATCGATTCTGTTGGGAAAGGGGCGTACAAAAAATATGGTGATTCTGTCGATTGGACAAGTGCCCTGTCGTGTTTGCAAAAAGATAATCCAAAAGGTTCTCTATATGTTGGCGGCAAGTCCGCTTTAGAGTTGCTTGGAAAAGCCCAGTACCTTCTGTTCGATAAGAAAGAAATACTGGTCATTTGCGACAAAGGGTTTTGGATGCCATCATGGGTAAATGCCTGTCCTGGGGATATAAAAATCCACCATAAACAAAAATGTCTTTTTGATTTTTCCAATCGTAAAAACGATGGGGCAGGGTTAACGGAAAGAGTGATTGAAAAGAATAAAATAATCTTGTCTGCGGCTGAAAGGGCCTATCTAGAGTATTTAGATGAAGTACCTCAAAAATATTCATATACAGAAGCTATTGAGTTGCTAGAAAACCTAGCCACATTAAGACCTGACTTGGTTCAAGAGTTGCTGGAAAAATGTAAGTCAGTGAAAGTGAAGAGGCTCTTTTTATACCTCGCGGATAAAATAAATCATATCTGGTTCAAAAAAATTCAACCTGAAAAGATTAACTTGGGTGAAGGAAAAAGGTTGATCTTTAGAGGCGGAGTTTTGGACAAAAAATATAACATTACGGTTCCAAAGGAAGATTCGGATGAAGACGCAATTTGATGAACAAGTAAAACTACTAATTGATACGCTTCCAGAAGTTGCAAAGGAGGAATGTTTTGCGCTCAAGGGAGGAACGGCGATAAATTTATTTTTGAGAGATTTTCCGCGGATGAGCGTGGATATTGATATTACGTTCATTCAAAATAACCCGAGAAATGAAGCCTTGCAGGTGATGGAAGACGCTCTTTACAGAATTAAAACTAATATAGAAAAGGGCACGGGAGCGAGGGTTACTCCCAGCTCAAGAGACGGATTAAACCACGATATAAAATTATTTGTGAACAAGGGAGATATACAAATAAAAATCGAAGCGAATCCTGTTATCAGAGGAACGTTATTTCCCGTAGAAAAAAGAACATTATCGCCGAAAGTTGAAAAAGAATATGAGGCTAGCATTGAAATGCAAGTTGTATCCGTCCCTGATTTATATGGCGGCAAGATCGCTGCGGCCTTGGATAGACAGCATCCAAGGGATTTGTTCGACATCAAAATTCTTTCAGAGAATGAAGGCATAACTGAAGCTATAAAAGATAGTTTCATTGTGTACTTGTTGAGTCATAAACGGCCGCCTACTGAAATCATATTTCCTGTAAAGAAAGACGTTAGCAAACTTTTTAATTCTGAATTTATCGGGATGACTAAGGTAAAATTTGATTATTCTGATTTTGAGAAAACAAGAGACTGGCTTAATAAACAAATACAACGGATGCTTACAAATAACGATAAAGAATTTTTGCTGAAATTTTTCGATGGAAATCCTGACTGGGAACTTTTTAAGTATCCCGAAGCAAAAGTATTGCCCGCCGTGCAGTGGAAGCTTCAGAATCTTTTGAAAATGGATAAGTCAAAGCGGGTTAGATATGCGACTGAATTAAAAGAGAAATTTGGCTTATAAAAAAATAGTTTATAAGTAATTGTTGCGAAGAAGAACTGCCGACGTTTTTGGTCTGCAATTCTTCTATCATTTTTTGAATTTAATTTTCTTTTTCCTCGATAAAATTTGAATCTTTGAGATACTTTGCAAGTTTCATGGTGTTCATGTAATCGAGTGTTAGGTGCATTTCATAAAGGCCGCTGTAGGTTTCATAGACAGAGGCATTTTGAGCATGAATAGCACTTGAATTGCCGGAGTAACGATAGCCGTAGTTTTGACCTATTTCGCCACCGATAATGGACGCTATGGCTTGCAATTTTAAGGCGTTGGCTTCTTCAGCATCCTTTCTTTCTAGTTTTTCGCGTTTATGATCGAAAAAGTCGGCGTGATATGCCGGTATTAAACGGCGCCGGATGTTTTTAAAAATTTTCTCCACAGGCTTATCAAAGGAACATCCTATCGAGTGCGAGCGCTTGGCATTTAAGCCGCTTACGGTGGTTTTATTGTTCCGGCCAAAGCGGAAAATTAGCTCCATGCCGTTGGAGTTTTTGAGCCGGTTTTCTTGAGCTGTATAGCCGATAAAAAGCGGTTCAAGTTTTTTGACAAGTTGAAAGATATTTTCTTCAGTCATGATTTATCTCCCGTTTAATAAATGGTTGAGTAAAATAGTCGGGCGTCTTTTAAAAACGCCCGACCAGGGAAAGGGCTTATTTAAGAGTGCGCCGGAAGGTAAAAGGCCCGCTTTCCTTTAATGCGGTCTGATCCGTACTTGTCGCGAATCTCATCCATCGAGATCCCGTCCTTTTTGAAATGGCGAGTTTTTGCATACTGGGGGCGGAAATAGACCATTTTTTTAGGCGGAGAGAATTTAAAACCTGCCTCTTTAAAAATGGGCCAGTGCTCTTTTGTATTTCCAGACACCCAAACCCATGAGCCGCAAATTTCAATTTTAACATCTTCTAGATGAATGACTTTATTTAGAGCGGCGTTGATCTCGTCGCCGTAGTCGTAACCGCTCTCATTTTTGTATTCTATCGGATAGGTCGCCACTTTAAGGGATTCGCGCGCCTCGTTGACAAGTTTCATCATTTCGGCGCCCGCAGGGTTGCGGTCAGGATGAAATTTAAAACACGCCTTATGATAGGCCGTTTTAACAACCTCCTCGGTGACGGGCGACTCTGTTACGCCTAAGACTTTTAAAGCATCGTATGTATTCATGGCATTTACTCCTTTTTGGTTAAATTTTGCGCGCACCACTGCACACAAAAAAAATTTTCCCCCCGCCGCCGCCCCTTTTGGGCGGGGGGAAAATTTGGAGTTTTAAAGCCGAGCGCAGTTGCGCGAACACCGGGCGGCAAGAGCCGTGACAATCCCGTTAGGGTTGGCGGGGCTCTTGTGAGTTTAGGTGTGAGCACAGAGGCAACTGCGTTCGGCTTCGACATTATTGAATCCGCCATTAGTTTTATTTTACAGAAATCTCCTCGAAGCCCAAGGGTACCGAGGAGGATTTATGGAAAATAAAAACAATAGCAGAAAAATCATTGCCGAAATCGAGGTTCGCGTTGGCCTCAGAGTTTATAAAATGGAGATTAACAGCCAGTTTCGATGGGCATGGATTCTAGGAATTATTCTGATGAAATGGATTTACAATTTTTTTGAAAACCCAGGATAGGGTTTTCATAAATTAGACGAGTTTTGAAGAATTAAACGTGAGTGTATGAAACTAACGTAATTTATTTAATAACAATTTTTGTCTCCAGAACTTTAACGATAGTTAAAAGCAATTCTAGCGATGGTCGTCCTCTTTGCTGTTCAATAGCTTGTAGAGTGGTCGGCTCGACATTAATAATTTCAGAAAACTGTTCCTGAGTCATTCCCTTAGCCCTTCGTTGCTTTTTAATTTTTTCTGCAATGAGCACCAGATCGGTTTTGACGGCTTCTCTGTATTTTTTAGGAACTTTATCCAGTCGTTTGTTTTTACTTTTATTCATCCTTCCATTAGACAATTATTAAATTTCATTAAACACTGGGGGAAACTATTAGTAACATTTAAAATAATAGTATATAGATAGTTTAGATGCCACACGAGGTACGGCTTCTTAACTTTTCCTGAAGGCATAATTATATGGCAAAACGTGATTTTAAAGTTATTGGGAACTACTTACGCGAGAAGAGAGTAGGGTTGGGTATCGCTCAGATAGAAGTATCGAAAGCGCTAGGTTTTACATCGCCTCAGTACGTTTCTAATTGGGAAAGGGGGCTAGCCCCTCCTCCTTCAAAGAGCCTCAAAGCGATTGCTGAAATATTAGGCATAGATAAAAAAGAACTGATTAGAGTCCTAATGAAAATGGAAGAGGAATACTTACTGGCTAACATATGCGGGAAAAGAAAAAAGTCCTAAGTTGTCGCCTGCTTAACACGATGACAGAACTTCTGAGCTTAGCAAATACTTATTAAATTTACGGTGGTAATTATGAAAAAAACAAAATTTAAGAAAAAAGCGACTTTTCCAATTGGTCAACCATTGGCAAAAAAAACAGCAACGTCGCTGGAACAGATCGAAGAACGCCTGGTGAAAAGCATTTTAGCTAGCACATTAGCATTGCATATCCTAAGAAGTTCCAGAAAACCGACTTTTAAGTTGGTCAACGAGTTGTTAGAAATGGAGTTCCAGGTTGGTCAGTTCGTAGGTCGAGCGATGAAAATGCACAGTGAGAGTCTGAAATCTACAAATTTAAAAGGAGCGCTTGCTAACGCACTTTCATTTACCCCCCTGAATCAATCCAGTAGTCTACTTCCGTCTCGCTCAACAATCTCAGCCACGAAAAAACGAAAACGCACTTTCACTAAAACTAATAGGAAAAAATCCAAAAAGAATTAATGAAAACCTAATAGGTATTTAGGCTGTCTTAGTGACATACCGTTGGAAGCTTTTAAGCTGAGAAATGCAGAACACTTCATCACATATAAGCTGGTTTGTGAAAATCGTACTCGGAGCGATTTCGAACTGGCCTAGATTCAACATAGATCATCGTCGATTCAATGAATCGATGGCGGAGTTGTTGTTGAATCATCATCAAGCTACCGCCTCTGTTCAAGAGGTTTGTCGCTAGGGAATGGCGAAACAAGTGTGGGTAAACTCTACGCCCAATATTTGCGTATCCCGTTACAACCCTCAGAGTTTTTCTAACGTCGCCGGTTTTTAACTGATTTCCACGGACTAGCGTTGTGAAAAGGAACCCGTCATTCTCCCTCGGAAACTCGCGCAGGTACTCGATGAGAACCCTCGTACATTCGGGCGCTATATTTATGACTCCATCTTGTCGATTTTTACCATCCCTGACGGTGACTTGATTTCCACCTAGATCGACGTCACTCACAAGCAGATTACACAGTTCCTGATTTCTGAGTCCCGAATAGGCGAGCAGACACAAAATTGCTTTTTGCCTAATAGTTACCGTGGACTGTATGATCCGCGAAATCTCAGCCTCCGACAGTACATCTTTAATCAGACGTTTAGGTTTTTTAGGGCGAGCGAGTTTAACGACTGATCCCTTAAATCGGGTGTAGTGTTCAAGTCCTAATGACGTATTTACGATATGACTGTAGCTATATTTCTTTTCATACATCCATCCGACGTGTTCTTTGATGTTGGGATATTGGGGCACGAATTTTTTCATTCGGCGCAAAGAAATGCTGACCGTCCGGCAATAACCACTCGCTGTTACACTCGATAGTCCACGATCCACCATTAGGTAGCTCTCAAATTTTTTCAATTGTCGTTCAAGTTTTACTTTATGCATTTTTCCCTCCGTTTTTAGGATTGTCTTCAAATATCCAGAGCTTTTGCTGGGGTGTTAGGGTGTAGGCCTCGTGTTTTTTCTTCCTCTTGCGCTCTTTCAATCGAGTGACTTTGTAGGGGCGCTTCGCCGCGAGTTGAGGTGGAATGGGATCATCTTTCAAATTTTGCAGATGCCGTCGCGGTTGCCGGTTCCATTTCGTTTTACGCGAATCGAGTGTGTTGGAGTTTGATAAATGTGGGGCGGAGTTTTTATGGAAATCCGTGAGAACTTTCAGCACATGCGATAGATTGCTCATGCTAAGTTTGTTCAACATTTCCCATAAAAAAGTTTGGCCTTTGCCGTTCCATATGTCGAGGGCGATACGAACTAAAATTTGCTGTTCGAGTGTAAGTTCCCAGATGTTGGATAGAATGACATCAGGGGCCGCACGCAGGTTTTTTGAATTTATGGATTCAAAGAGGAAAGTCTTGAGTACGGGTTCTAAAGCGAACAAATGAAAAATAATCGTCTTCTTCTGTTGATGAAATTGCACAATAACCTCCAATAAGGATAATGCGGACAGGCTTTCGGCAATGCCAACATTGCTTTAAGAACTCTTTATCCGTCCTCTTGGTGGAGAGCTTTATGATGTGACGATTTCTCTGTGCAGAGTGATCAGTTACTCTGAGAACAATATTCCCTATCGCCTTCCTATTACGAAAGTTTTTTTGCCGCTGGCGCCGGCTTTCTTGTCCTTTTGGAGTCGCCGCATATCTTTTTTCAGTGACTCTGCGATTCTGTTTGCGTCCTTCGCGACTACATTCGGGGCTGCAATACTTATGGCCGCGCCAGCAGTGCTGACAGAAACAGAATTTCACAGAGCATACTGGACAAGTTTTTTCCACGCCGAGCATTTATGAACTCAATTTTTTTTGAGTGACCATGTCAGAGTTGGCATCGTTTTGGTCACCAATTCATCTCCGAACCTTCAAAAAGAAGCTGTTTTGATAGGGGGTAGGCGCTGTTTTGGTCATCCAAAACGACCAAAAATTCGTGGTCATACTTGAAATCATCGGGATTTTAGTCACTTTTTTCCAACCTCCATGCCTAAGTCTTCGAGATAACTACTGAATTTAGAGTGACAATCAGACGAAACGAGAATTTAATAGTAAAAACAATATTTTACGTCACTGTAGCCGAATCAACTCTACAAGTTTAGTTTAGCAAAAAGTAGTCGAGCTCCCAAACTCTTGCTTTATGCGCTTGTCAAAGGTCTAGCTACCAGGAATCTTATTTAGGATGACCGATTTGCACGGATTCTTTCAGAGAGGGCGTTAAATAATTTATTGAATAATTTAATGGGGTGAACTAAACCTCCTACCGGTAGGGTTGATGAAACGAAATTGGAAACAAGACTTAGATAGATTTCAAAACCTGGAGTACGTCAGGCTCCTTGGCGTCCCCATGTGCAGTTCTCGGCAGGGGCCGGTGGTGAACATGAAGCCACTTTTTCTGGAGCGCTTGGTGGCGCGGGCTTTTCTTGCTAGCCGCAATCCGATTCGCGGAAAGGAGTTACAGTTTTTGCGTAAAACGGCAGAGCTTTCCCTCGAAAAACTCGCGCGCAACCTCGGGCTGACGGCAAGTGGGGTCTATTATTGGGAGAAGGCAAGTGACGAGCGCTTGATGACGATCAATGAACTGGCTGTTCGGATTTTTTTTGCGGAAGCATTTGGTGTGGAAGTTTCGGCGCGATTTTCTGATCTCATCGGATTACAGGCGTCGGAGATTATCAGCTTGGAAATTAGCAGAACGAGAAAGTCTTATAAACCTCGTAAAAAGGACACTACTAAGCTGCCGGGTTTGAGCCCAAAAGCTCACATTCATAACAACTACGAAACTTCTACGAAGTTATAACGCCAATTGCGTGTCCCGCACACCTGCCCAGTGATCTAATGATTGCGAAGCATTATCCGTCCAATTTCTTAGATTTTGTTCTCAATGTTGCGATCAAAAGAGTGACTAAATAAAGGGGATGGGGGGTCAAATAGCTGAAAAATCAGATTATTTACAGAATGGTGCTGAACGGTCTTTGCTGCACAGCCATGCTTTGATCTTAGCATTTTCCCTTTTGATTTCAATATTTTGAGCTTTAATTTTCGTATTGTCGGCTTCAAGACGTAAACTTTTATCTTTGATCTCAGAATTTTCGGTTCTTAAGCTCGCAATTTCCACCTTGGCTTGAGCTGCCGAAGCATCGCATTTATTATTCAGTTCTTTGGTCGCTTGGATTAAGGGAGAAACTAGGACGGCATAATCAACGGCTAGATAACCGCTGGCATTTTCCACGACAGCCGTCGGAAAAACTTTCTGAACTTCCTGAGCAATTACACCCATTGAGTGCTTTCCAGGTACAAGCGCCAAATCGTTCCAATCAAACTCCACGCCAGTGATCTGAGTGATCTTATCCAGCGCGCTATCGATAGGTGTAATATTTTCTTTTAGTCGAATATCCGATGTACAATTTGTAGCACCAGCACCGTTACCAAGTGTGCAATCGGTTGATCCTTGAACACGCAAGTTTCCGACAACATGCAGTTTTTCAGAAGGACCTGTGGTTCCTATACC
>JAIEOS010000047.1 GCA_019750295.1 Bdellovibrionales bacterium
TTCTTACCCGCACCCGAGTTCCCAGCTAAGCCGATCAGCAAAGGGCGATGTCGACGAAACCAAGGCATTTCAATTCGAATAATAAACAACCAAATCGAGATTAGTAAGCCCAATAAACTCATTTGCAGGAGCGTAAAAGAGATCTGCGAAGCCACTACCGAAATATCCAAGCCGAAGTGAGCCGGTAAAAAACAAAAGAGATAAAGTAGAATCGAACACGCCAGTACAGAGTAAAGACGTAATGGATATTGGGCCAAAAAAAGAGCTAAAAACGGATAGAGCCAATAGTACCACCCCGGCATAGAATCGGTTGTGATCAATAAAGCTCCCAATAACAAGGCCGATGCATAGATCAGTCCTTGTTTGGTCACTCTGCTGGAGAGCACCAAGCGAGCTAGAACCGCGACCACTAAACCAAAACCAATGTAGAGTTTGTGATCCGCGCCCAAGGGTAATGTCAGAGAAAAAATCTTCATAGCTTCGGGGGATTGCACACTGACGTAACCAAAATGCGAACTTAAAAAGTGCGGGAGAAAGCCAACAGCTACGAGTCCCAAAACTATCGACAACCACTTCGCCAAAAAGGAGTAGGCTTCGCTACGAAATTTAGTATTCCAAAAATAAACCATAAAAACAGGAATGAGAATAACTACGTGAAATTTACACAGAATCGCAAAGGCAAGCATTACGGCCGAAGCCAACTCCCTATTGCGACGACAGCTCTCTAGCGCCAAAAAAACAAATAAAACCGCAAACAGATCGAGCTGACCATGCAGGTAGCTGATAAATATTAAAACTGGATTGAGCCAGTAAAATATAAAAATCCAACGGGGTTGAACGAGAGGAAACTTTAATAAAACTCGTAGAAAACATATATCCGCAATTAATAACGGTGCACGAAAAGCAATCAAGGAGAGTGCATTGGTACCCAACGCCGCATCTCCAAAAATAAAATAAAACACCGCTTTGGGAACCATCATGATCGCAAATAAAACACTACCGTAGGGGAAGTATTGAGTCGGTAATAGCTCCCAAGGATTTGATCCCAGATTCAAAACGGCTTTATCCAAAAAAAGTAATAAATAAATCTGTAGCGACGGGTGCCGGGACTGTAACAAATAGCGCTAACTTTACCACTAGTCCTAACCAAAAGAGAGGATTTTTTTTCATGCACGTCCCTCTTTCCACATCAGATCCCACATGTAACGAATCATTCCCAAAATCGTTTTATAGCGACCAAAGAAATTTGCCGCCCAATTGGAAACGCCATGAATTCTTGGCGGAAAAAAACATTGAAAGTTAACACTTCTAATCCTGCCTTCTGAGCGGAATAGAGCAGGTAGAGATCGAGAGCGAAAGTATGAGGGGGCTGCTTCATATTCTCCAGTAGAGTCGAAGGGAAAACTTTAGGCTGGGCATTGAGTTCGTAAACCTTTAAGCCAAGGATAATCCGAGCGAACGTTTCAAACACACGACTGACGAATCTATCTTTCGCCGAACGTTTAAGTCGCACACCCTTAACGAGAATATTTTTAGAGGTCTGAACTTCGTAGAGTTTATAGGCCACGAACGCATTAGCAGGATCACATTGAAGATCCGCATGAGTCCACCCCACCACCGGCGCGCTGGACTCTCGAAGACCACTCATAATTCCAAAACCATAGCCTTGATTGACCTTCACCTGCACAATTTTGACCATGTCGTGCAGTCTTAAATATTCGACCGTGTCTCGCATGACTTTATAGGAGTTGTCCTTACTGCCGTTCTCTACCAGGAGAAGCGTGAAATCCTGACCTGTCATATTAAACTTGGCCGCAGCTGTAACCACTCGTTCTATTAACTCAGGGATATTTTTTTCTTCATTATAGGCGGGAATAACTAGCTCAAACTTTTTCATGACTTCACCAAATAACCTGGATAGGGCTGACGCGGATGCATTTTATGACCCATAAAAATCTCGTACCAGTAAATGGCCTCTTTGAGACTATTGGCATCACCCCAGTTAATGTATCCCTCCAGAGGAATTTCTTTAACGATCATCCCCTGCTCAATCATGAGGGCAAAAACAGAATCCAAATAAAGTTCCCCGTTGACCCGAACATTACGAGCTTTTACCAGATCTATGGCCTTTTGAAGAAGCTGAGCACTCTTAAACCAAAAGCTTCCCACCAAAAGAGCTTCCTCTTCTGGCTTTGCCGTAAAAGGCTTCTTAACGCCAATCTGCCGGACAATGAGATCTTCATCAGAACTGACATAGCTAAATGAAGTGGGAGTTCTCACTGTACCTGGGAATCCCTTCACCGTGAATATTGCGGCATCGCAGTCGGGCTTAGTCATAAAGTTTTGCCATCGAGCAGGATCAAGCACAACCGTGTGATCACAAGCTGTGACTATCACATCCTGGGTCCCATCAAGTTTATCAATCCCGAGCTCGGTTGTGAGAGCTTGGCCGGGAGGTGTTTCCTGCACAACAACCACAGCCTCGGTCGATGTTGTCACCATTTGATCAGCAATCTGCGGAAGAGTGATGAAAACTGTTCTTTGCGCCTGAGGAAAAGAGTCAAGCGCGCGACGATATATAGGCTGTCCGTCCAATTTTACCACCGGCTTAGGTTGGGATAAGATCTGCGAAATCCGCGACCCCAATCCAGCCATGGGCATCAGTATCTGTCGAATCTGAATTACTTTTATAGCCTCGCCCCATTTATTCAAATTCTTA